>JAHIEP010000057.1 GCA_018901375.1 Nanobdellota archaeon | reverse complement strand
TCAAGGTGGAGGGGATGTGTAGTAGAATATTTTTTTATAGATTAAGTTTTCTTTTGAGGATAGTATTTTGGATAGTCGTTCTATATTGTATTTTATATATTTTCCATTTCCTAATTGTTTTGAAATTTTTGATAAGAATCCAGCGTAGATAAATACTAATGTTTCTTGATAAGAAGACTCATCCGGCGAGCTTTTCAGGTCGCCGGGGATCATGTTATTATTAGGATGTTCTGTGTCTTTATAAATTTTTTGATTCATGCTATATCTCCTTTTTCGATTAGGAATTGTGTGTTTGTCATACTAGTTTAAGGTTTAAAGGTTTATAAAATTTAGTTAATTCAAGTATACATGGCGAGGGAGGAAGAACTTTTTGGTGCGATGATGAAAGGCATTAGGGAAGAAAGGGATAGAATTGTTTCGGGATTAAACTGTGAGTCTTTGGAAATTTATCCCGAGGAATCTATTGAGCCGGAGCGTATTTCTCCAACGGAAGTTTGTTATTCTATTGGAGTATTGCAGGAAAGGGGGCGTTCACCAGCGCATTCTTGGATAAATGAGGAATATATTCGAAGTTCTTTAGGGAAGTATCTGGAGTTATTGCCTTTGATTCAGCATCTAGGGATTAAGGAATTGGCTAAGATTGCTATTGGCGATCTTGAAAGGAAAATTGAGAGAATAGATAAGTATAATCTAGAACATACTAAATAATTTTCAAAAAAATTATTTCTTTTTTAAGATTAAGACATTCATGTCAAAGTCGAATTTATTTTCTTTTGTGAATTGTTTCCAGTCTCCGCATGAGACATTGAATCCTTGTTTTTTTGCGGTCTCTATTATTACGTTTTGCGAAAAATAATATTTGGTTGTTTCGGCGTTTTCTATTAGTCCTGAGTTTGGGTTGCCAGATTCCTTGAAGAATTTAATTGTAAATTTCTCGCCATCTTTTAGTTTTCTTTCTTCTCCTTCTGGTATGGGTTTTCCTTTGAAGAAATATTTTGCGTTTGTTGAGTGACTTTTTAGGGTATTCGATGGTGCTGTTAGTGTTGAAATTAAGATACTGTTTCCCCCCATTTTATTATACAAAAGGGAGAAGAATTCTTCTAGGTTATCTATGTAATCTAAAGAATATTTTACTAAGATTAAATCTAATGTTTCGTTCTGAAGGGATTTAAGATAATCTAAATATGTTTTGTTGATGAAGTTTATAGTTTGTTTTCTATTGTCTTCACAGGATTGAAGATATTCTTTTGCTAGGTCTAACATAATCGGGGAATAGTCGACCCAGTCTATTTGGCTGTTTGTTTCTGTTAGGATTTTGAATAGATTGTGATATCTATCTGGATGTGCACCTGCGAATATGTCTGTTGTGTGGTATGGCGGTCGTTTTGTTTTTAGGAAATTTGAGGCAATAATATCGAAGACTTTTGCAGTGGCGTAATTTTTTTCATTTTGTTCATGTTCGGCAAATTCTTTGGCTACGGTTTTATTAAAAAACATTTCTTGTTCGTTCTCCATTATTTCCAGCCTCCTTTTTCTGCGACGATTGAATTTCCCTCGACGAATGGTGCGTTTGTGAAAGTTATTTCTCGGAAGTCTGGGTCGGTTGTCCAGCCGTCGCCTTCTTCTCTTGTGCCTAATTCGTTTTCGAAATGGATTTCTTTAGATTTTATTTTTCCGAGTTTTGATGCAAATTCATTTAGGAGTTTCTTGGAATCTTTTGCGATTTGTTCTTTTTCTTTGTCGGTTACTTTGTGCCAGAGGGAGTTGTTTGCCATATATATGATTAGATGGTGAGGTTTATAAATTTGGGGTTTGAATTGGGTTGTTTTGTAATTGGGCTTGTGCGATTCTCTTAAGATATGTGACGATTCGAGATTTAATACCCAGAATTTTCTGTGAAAATTCTCTCCCACTCACTTCGTTCGTCCCACCCTCCTTTCTCGATACCCTCACTAATTTAAAATTAAACTTGGTTGGAGCATACCAATCTTTTGGTTTAGCAATGTTTTGGCGATGGAGG
>JAHIEP010000056.1 GCA_018901375.1 Nanobdellota archaeon | reverse complement strand
TGCTTCTCAATTTTCAAATCGCCTATCATGTTCTAGAAATACCTTTTGAATTTATAAAGATTTAGATATCCTCCGAATCCAAAATTAACTAAAATCTGGATGCCATGCCGGCTCTTGAGTCCTCATAGTAAATATCTTATATTTTCCATCATCCCTCTTCTTAATAAAAAGTTTATCTTTAAAAATATTATCGGCCAAATCGCTATACCATGGCGCATCGGAGGCACAATTATAAAGCATCCCCCCATTCCCAGAAAGTTCAACGAGTTTCTCTATAGTTTTTTCCACTGAAACACAAGCCCATTCTACATCACTAGATACTATTTTTCTTATAATGCCATACAACTTCTTTTCTGATTTTACAGCCTCATTCCTACAAAATCCGAGAAGTCTTCTTTTCAAATATTTAACATCATCTAAGCTATAATCTCCCTTATCATCTATCATCATATTTCACTCCCAAAACATCTTATAAACTTTTTGATACACAACTTTAAAATAACTAATCCCTATAATTTTCAAATTCTTCAACTTCCCTAAACCCTCTTTCATCCAAGGCGGAAACCAAACCTTTGGGCAACAAAATTCCTGATGGCTGAGATCTTATCGTCAGTCTTCTTTCATAAACTCTATTTTGATTACTTCTAAAAAGAGGGGCAATATATTTTACATCAGTAAAAGATTCATTAATCAAATGAAGACCTCCATTAGATGCGAACAAATATTTCATATCATGGTCAATTTCAGAAGGAAAGGATGCATAATGAACTCTACACAAGGAATTCGCCTCCAACCAATTATGAATATTATCTTCCTGAACATCCTTAAACAAAATTCTATCCGGTCTGTCATCATCACTAGCTTCAACAATCTTATCAAACTCTGCAGTATAGGTGGGGGAAACATATCTTGTCATACTTGCTAAATCCTGATCCAATGAAGAAATAATCCTGCTACTCATCAAGTCGACAAAACAAAACCATTAATAAAGATTATAGCATTACGAAATATATTTTCAATAACTATATTTTCAATAACTCTTCCCAGCATAAACCTTAGCAATCGCCTTCTTCCCACAAACAACACATTTACCTACCTTCTGCCCTCTACCATCTACCACCTCGCTCGCAGAAGCGAGCGTCCCCATCACCCTAGCCGACAACTCCTTCTCAACAAACTCCGCACACCCAGCCCCTTCCTTCTCACAAGAACAAAAATCAAACCTACAAATCTTCCCGTCCTCCAAACCCCTCTTAATCTCCTCCTTCGAAGAACAATCCACAACCCGCCCCTCAAAATCCTCATCGGCCCTAGCCAGCAACCTCTCATCATACTCAGCCCCAAGATTCTTAATCGTCTCCGGCAAATCCCTAATCGAAACACTAATCTTCTCCCTAATATCCCGAATAAACAAACTAACCTCATCGTTCTCCAATTCCTTCTCGCCAATCTCCATCCTAAACGGAACCCCCTTCATCTCCCAATAATAAAACTTCTCCCCAGGCCTCTTATCCGAATCATCAACCTTAACATCAATATACTCCGAAAGCAACTGAGCCTGAACATCCTCAACCACTCTTCCGACTTCCGACTTCCGACTTCCGACTTTATCATTCCCGAAAGGAATGATAACGACTTGATAAGGAGCCAAAGTATAAGGCAAAACCAAACCCGAATCATCCCCATGCATCGAAATCACCGACGCCAACATCCTCGACATACACGGCCCATAACAAGTCAACCACGGAACCTTCGTCTTCTCTTTTGCCCTCGAAGAGGGTACTTGCGAAGCGCGAGTCGCAAACTTCAAATCAAAAGCCTTAACAAAATGCTGACTAATCAAATGCGTCGACGGCTGCTGAATAACCTTCCCATCCGGCAAAATCGAATCCGACCCAACAGTATACTCCGCCCCAGGAAACTTATCCCACTCCGGCCTCCTCATCGGCAAAAACGGCACCCCAAAAATCTTATGCATAATTTCATCCGTCATCCTAATATCATCCTGCACCTGAGCTTCAGCATCTTTCTTCGTAGCAAAAGCATCATGCGATTCAATCCAATGAAACTCACGTGATCTAATCAACGGCCTCGTCGCCTTCGTCTCATTACGAAAAACATTACACCGCTGATACATCTTCATCGGCAAATCCCTATAACTCCGAATCCAAAGACCATACAAATCATAAAACGCCGTCTCACTCGTCGGACGCAAAGCCAACCTATCATCCCCACTAGTACAATCCTTATCCAACCAAAAAACATCAGGAGCAAATCCCTCAACATGACTAGACTCTTTCAAAAAATTCCCCTCAGGAATCACCGCCGGAAAAATCGCAGGCTCATGCCCGGTACACCGAAGAGCCGACTCATAAATTTTATACATCTTATCAATAATCCGCGTCCCCCAAGGTCTGATTACTACGAAACCTTTAACACCATACCTTAAGTCTGTAACTTCTGCTTTGGCTAGAATTTCGGAATACCATTCGCTGAAGTTGTCTTTCTTACTAATATTGAAAGTTACTTTCTTAGCCATGTTATATAAAAATAAAAAGACTATTTAAAATTACCCAAGCACCAGAACCAAATAATTCACAAAACAAATCGCAACCAACACCGTCCCAAACCTCTTCTCTGGAACCACCGTCGACGAATTAACAACAATCTCCATCACTTAATCCCTAACCCGCCAACTCCCCAACGAAGATGAGCCATCCACCCGCAGATGAGCCCCCCACCGCAGTGAGCCATCCACCGCAGTAAGGAACAGTAGCCCCTAACCCAAACCTTTAAATAACCGTAGCCCCTAACCCCATATGACCCACATCGAAAAATTCAAATCAAAAGACAAAGACTACTATAGACTCGTCCATAACATCCGAACAAAAGACAAAATAACCCACAAAACAAAATACCTCGGAAAAGAAATCCCAAAAAAAGAAGAATTAAAAAAAATAGAAAAAGAATTCTTAGAAGAAATCAACAAAGAAGGAACCAAATATTTCTCGAAAGAAGAATTCCAAAACATCGAAGACAAAAAGAAAAAATACACCCAAGAGTTAAAGAAATTAAGCCGAATCGAAAGAGAGAAAAAACTCGAAGAATTTATGATTCGATACACCTACGATAGTAGCAAACTCTCAGGAGTAAACATCACCCTAAGACAGACCTTCCTAATACTAAAAGAAGGCATCATCCCAAAAGAATTCAAAAATCTAAGAATCGCCAAAGAAATCGAAAACCACGAACAAGGATTCATAATGATTACAAAATATAACGGCGTCTTAGATTTAACCTTCATTAAAAAGCTTCACAAACTTCTTATGAAAGGCGTCAACGACGAAATCGCAGGAAAACTCAGAAGCGAATTAAAAAGAGACGTCCATATCGCAGGAACCCCATACATCCCCCCAAAATGGAACGAACTAAAAAAAGAAATCGAGAACTTCTTCCAATGGTATAAGAACAATAACAGAAAATTACATCCACTAGAACTCGCTTCCCTAGTCCATCTCAAAATAATCTCAATGCAACTATTCGCCGACGGCAACTCAAGATTATCAAGACTCCTAATGAATTGGATTCTTTGGAAAAAGAACTACCCTCTAATCGACATCCCAATCGAAGATTTAGAAAACTATTACAACGCATTAGACTACTATCAAATAGAAAAAAACGAAAACCACTTCGTCAAATATATCCTCAAAAAATATTTAATTGAAAAAGAAATCTAATCACAACCCAACCCAAAAAAGTCCATGTAAGTCCGTTCCAAATCCGTTTAAGTCCGTTCATAAAAAACTCACTAAGCCAAGTTACATAACCCAATCACCATAGACAAACTAAAAAATCCGCCCCCATCCGCCAAATCCGCCCAAATCTCCCCACCCAATTTTTATACTCGCCAAGTTACAGCAAACAACAAAACCACACTAACAACCAAAAGCGAAGCGAACTAAAAGCAAAGCGAACTAAAAGGAAAATCAAAGATTTTCCGAACTAATCGACACTTCATAATTCACAAAACAAATCGCAACCAACGCCGTCCCAAACTTCTTCTCCGGAACCACCGTCAACGAATTCACCACAATCTCCCTAATCTCAAACCTCTCCTCAAAACCATTCGTATAAAGCTCATTCAAACTCTCCCTCAACTCCGCCTCAGACTCCTCAACCGATTTCGTCCCATTATACTCACAAACCAAACCCCCATACTTCTCGCCCGTCTCCCTATCATACAACCACCCAAAAATAATCGAAGCCGTCGCCCGCTCACCCTTCCCACAAGTCGAAACCGCACAAATACTCTCCATCACCGCCCCATGAACCGAAGTCTGATAAGGAATCTCCCTCGCTATCGACGGCAAAATCGAAGAATAAGTCATAATATTACACATCTCAATCCCAGCATCCTTCAACGCCAAATGATAAGAACCTGCATGAACCGTAATATCACTCTCCCCACAACCCGTCGTTATAAAAAAATCCCTCGGCACTCTCTGTCCGATAAGAACCTTCTCTTTCAAAACGAGGTCATTTGGTCTGGTCATCTTCCATAACAATTCAGAACTTACATACATCTTGCTTTTAAAACTTACTATTGATAATTAGTGAAAACAAGAAAACTTAAAACGCCTCCCTCCCAAATAAACAAATGCAAGAACGCCTACAAAAAATCATCGCCAACTCCGGATACTGCTCCAGGCGTAAAGCCGAAGAGCTGATAGAAAAAGGAAAAGTAAAACTAAACAACACCATGGCAAAACTCGGCGACAAAGCAACAGAGCAAGACAAAATAACAATCAACAATCAAGAATTAAAAACCAAACAAAAAAACCAATACTACATCCTAAACAAACCCAAAGGAATCCTAGTCACAAAATCCGACCCACAAAACCGAAGAACAATCTACAACCTAAAATCCGTCTCAAAAAACATCCCAACCCTAAACTACGTCGGAAGACTAGACGCAATGTCCGAAGGACTCCTAATTCTAACCAACGACGGCGAATTCAACAACCGCCTAACCCACCCATCCCACGAAATAAAAAAAACTTACCAAGTCCGAACTAAACCCGAAATAAAAAAAGAAGACATCAAAATACTAAAAAACGGTCTTCCAATCGATAATAAACCCTTCTTCGCAAAAATCGACAACATAAATAAAAACACATTCGAAATAACAATACAAGAAGGCCGAAACCGAATCATCAGAAGAGCATTAGAAGAAAACATGAACTACAAAATCTACGAACTAAAAAGAATCTCCATCGGCAACATCAAACTAGGAAATTTAAAAATTGGAGAAATAAAAGAAATATCAAACAAAGATCTCTAACCGACCAACTCATGACCCCTCGTGGCATTACTAAACTTTTTGTTTAGCGAATAGCAACCTTTCGGATAAAGTGAAGCGCCGAAAGGTAAACAAAAAAACAAACAGCCAAAAACCTAACCCCTAACATCTAGTCCCCCTCGTGGCATTACCAAGCAAAAAATACGACGAAATCGACTAACTCAAGGGAGGCTACTTGTAGGGAACTGTTAGTTCCGTCGATTTTCGTTTAGCGTCTAGCGACCTTTCGGATGAAACAAACGCGCCGAAAGATAAACAAAAAAACAAGCAGCCAAGTTACACCCAAAACCGAAAGGTAAACAAAAAATCACTAAACCAAATTTTACAATCGAAAACCCTAATCAGTTAATCTTATAAAATCCCATTTAGTCATAATCCTAAGAGCCCGTAGTATAATGGATAGTATAACAGGTTTCGGCCCTGTAGATGGGAGTTCGATCCTTCCCGGGCTCGTAGAACTCACTAGGGGACGAAACATGGTTTCGGTGAGCAATTCGCTTTTTTAAAACTAATTCAAATATCTTTTTAAAAATGCAAATTGCGAAACTGTAGATGGGAGTTCGATCCTTCCCGGGCTCGTTTTAATTTTCTATAAAACAATATCCGTGCGCATTCGTGTAAATCCGTGAGCTAAAAAATTTCTACTCCCCAAACCATCACCGCCCCCCAAAAAACCTTCCCAAAAAACCTCCCTTAAGCCAAGCCCCCTAACAGCTAAAAGCTAAAAGCTAATCCCTAGAAAATTTAAGTCTCTGACTTAAATTTTCTTTCCCCAAACACTTAGAACAAACCTTCGACCCATCCCGAGCCTCGCCAAAATACCTCTCCTGCGCCATCCCATGACACCTCAAACAAACCCTTAAACAATTAACACATCTCTCATCCCCTGTAACACAATCTTTCCTCATATGATTCCGACAAACATACTTCCCACAGCCCAAACACATCGTAGTACAATTCTTACACAAAACCTTAGCACAAACCGAACACGACCTCTTCAAACAATTCGCACAAAAAACCTTCCCACATTCCGAGCAATGATCCAAACACTCATCACAACTAATATGCCCAGCCGAACACAAATTCAAACGACTAATAGCCTTCTTACAACTCTCACAAAAAATCTTTCCAAGACTCCGAGTCAACGGATCATAACTCATCTCCAAAAATCTCCGGTTACCGGCTACCGAACACCGAACACCGGATTCTTTTAGACAAAGTCTAAAAGAATACACTGGATAATAAATCACCGTCGTGTTCACCAACTTATTATCAACATTCAAACTATATTTATGTATCACATCCTTAATCGTAAACTCCTGCTCCTTCAAAACCCTGGCATGCGAATCATCATCTCCAATCTTAACCAAACTATTCCGCAACCTCTCAAGCCTCGCCCGAAGCCCTTCCTTCTCCGAATCCTCAGCCGTCCTCAACTTCAACTCAACCTCCTTAACCTTCTCAAGCGTCCCACCCAAATCACCCCCAAGCTCCCTCATCTGATTACCATAATGCTCCTTAATCCTAGCAATCTCAACATCAACCTTCCTAGACAACATCTCCCCAAGCTCAGCCGTCCGCCCCTTCAGCAACTCCTTGACTTTCTCCCTAGCAATCTCATAATCCTTCTTAGTATTCAATTCTGACACCCGACACCCGACACCCGAACCCTCGGTTACGAAGTAACCATCAAGACTCCCATTCACAACCTTCCCATCATGAACATAAACCTCATTCACAATCTGCTCCGACTCATTCAAATACCGAAACGTCGTCATAAAAGTAAACCGAGAAAAGAAATTATTCCTATTCTTCTTAACTAAATTTGCAATTTCACAATTCTTCAAATCCAACCTCTTAAAAATCTCAACCTCCGGATCAATACCTCCAGAGAGGTTCTTGTGCCCAGAATGGGTATCAAAATCAATCTTCAACAGCGTCGCCTTACCACTCCCTTCAAGATACTTAGTCATAGCCGCCAGAACCGCACTCCCCTTACCAACAAACTCACAATCCTTTACCCCACCCGAAAAACAAAGCTGATAAGGCGAAATCTTCCCAAACAAATCCTCAAAACTCTTAGGCACATTAGACACAACCAAAACGTCCCCATCCTCTTTTACATCAGCCTTCAAACTCCGAAAAAACTCCAAAGTAAACTTCCTAATCTGCTCCATAAAATAAAGCTACAAACTAAAAGTGACGTGCTCCCCGCCCTAAAGGTTCTCGCTTCGGCTCGAATCGCCTGAGGGCGAGCGGGGCTTCACCATAACGTAACTAGCAAATCCAAACAGTTTCGTGATGCTCATCCTGATT
>JAHIEP010000055.1 GCA_018901375.1 Nanobdellota archaeon | reverse complement strand
GCAAAGATTTTATATAAAAAATATTTGTGGATTATTTATGAGAAAGACATTTAAGGTTGAGGGGATGACTTGCAATTCGTGTGCTAATCTTATTGAGATGAAGTTGAAGGATAAGGTGAAGAGTGTTAATGCTAGCTATTCTAAGGGAGAGGTTGAGGTTGATTTTGAATCTAATAAGATAAGTGAGAATCGGATTGTGCATATAATTGAGAATGGTGGGGAGTTTCGGATTATAAATCCGAAGTCTGTAGTTGGTAGTCGGGAGTTGGGAGAAAGGAATGATGAAGGTTCGGGGGATAGGGTTGGGTTTTGGTTTATGATTGGGTCGTTGTTGGTGTTGGCTTATTTTGCTTATGGTTGGATTTCTGATTTTGGGCTTTCGATTCCAGGAGTTGGTGAGAATTCTGGTATTATTATATTATTCTTTGTTGGTCTTTTGACTGGGTTTCATTGCATTTCGATGTGCGGGGCTTTTGTGGTTTCGTATACTACGCGGAATGCTACGAAAGGGCATAAGGGGTTTGGGCAACATTTTGTTTATGGTGGGGCTAAGGTTGTTTCGTATGCCGTGATAGGTGGGATTTTTGGTTTGATTGGTGGTGTGTTTGCTTTCAGCGTCGGGCTTCGTGCTGGTGTTGCGATTTTTGCTGGGGTGTTTATGATATTTTATGCTTTGAGCATGCTTGGTGTTGGGTTTTTTAGAAGGTTTCAACTTAATCCGAAGTTTTTGACTAGATGGACTGCGAAGACTAGTCATGATGCGAAGGGATTTTATAAGGCGCCGTTTATGACGGGTATACTTAGTGGGTTGTTTATTGCTTGTGGGCCGTTGCAGGCTTTATATTTGTATGCGGCTGGAACTGGGAGTTTTTGGTCTGGGTTCTTTTCGCTTGGGGCTTTTGGTCTTGGGACTTTGCCGGTTTTGATTGGGTTTGGTAGTTTGACTTCGGTGATTAGTGCTAAGGCTACGAAGAGAATTTTGAAGATTGCGGCTATATTGGTTTTGATATTGGGGTTGATAATGTTGAATCGGGGGTTGGTTGTTCTTGGGAGTCCGTATAGTTTTGAGGCGATAAGTAGCGAGGTAATAGGCAATAGGCAATCGGCAATAGGTGAGATGAGTGGAGATGTTCAGGTGATTAAGATGGATGTTGATAGGTATGGTTGGAGTCCGGATACGTTTACCTTGAAGAAGGGGGTTCCTGTTCGGTGGGAGATTAATGTTAAGGAATTGACGGGATGTAATAATGAGATAATTGTTCGGGACTATGGTTTGGATGCTAAGTTGAAGAAGGGGATGAATGTTGTTGAGTTCACGCCGGATAAGGTTGGGACAGTTCGGTGGAGTTGTTGGATGGGAATGATTCCTGGGACGTTTGTTGTTACGGATGATGGGGTTGCTAGTGAGGCTGTATTGAAAGAGGTTGCTGCTAGTGCGCCTGCTGGTGGGACTTGTGGTGCTGGTGGTGGAGGTTGTGGTGGTGGCTGTGGAGGTGGTTGCGGTGGAGGATCGACTTGTGGGGGATAAGATGAGGAACAGATACGTGTTGCTTCAGAAACGCTTTGTCTCAGAATGAGTATGTCGTCGGTGTAACTTTTAATGGGATGGTCGTACGAATAATTTAAATTTAGAATCTGGGAGATATAGATTTTAGTCTAGTCCGAAAGATTCGGTGAAGTTTGTTATTAGTTTATATTGATCTAGATAATCTTTCCCTTTTTTTGTAATTGAATATGTTTTCCCTCTTGTTTTTCTGTTTTCTTTGATGAATTTTTTTGAGATTAATTCTTTGAGATATTCGTCCATCATGTGATGTGAGAGATTTGATTTGTAAAGTATATGTGTTGGTTTGATTTCTCCCTTTTTTTTGTTTATCGTAGAAAGAATGTCCCTAATTACTTGAAGCCTGTTCCTCTTTTTAGTCATTTTTTTAGAACGAGAATGAAATTTAGTAGGATAAGAAGATAGGCTACTAGTTCAAGGAAATGTCCGATTATATAGTATACTCCGTGATTTACTGAAAATATGAAGTGAAGGTTTCCGAAGAGTAGGAAGATGAATGCGATTAGTATGAGGAGCGTTTTAAATTGCCTGTTTTTAAGGTAATTTTTAAGGTAATGTATTGCGATGAAAATTAGGAAGATTGATGCGATGGCGTAGAATAAGTAAAGTTTGTTTTGCGAGAAGATGATGGAGGCTATTGGTAGGATTAATAGGAGTATATATGTTGTTTTATTTTCGATTTTTAGGGTCATGTACGTTAGTGTTGCTAGTCCCATAATGAAGAAGAGCATGTGAGAGTATGCTCCTAATGTATTTAGAGAGTTGATGTTATCTATTTTCATTATGTTACAAATGTTTTGATTTAGGGTTGAGACTATTGAAAAATTTAGAAGAGATTGAATGAAGTAGTGTAGTGAGATAAATATGAAGGAGATTCCGAAGAGTTTTGTGGATTTTTGTTCGGATAGTTTATGAATTTTGAATGCGAAGAGTCCTAGTCCGAGGGTTATGATTGCGAAGGCTAGTGTGAACATAATGCTGTATCCGAAAAACCAGCTTGGGACTACGAAGGGGTGTGCCATTTTAGAATTTTATATACGGGAAAGGCGTTTCGGGTTTTTAAGTGTTATGAAAGATTGTTCTTGATGATTGTTTAATAATTGTTTAATAAGGGATTGTTTTGCGTTTGTTATGGTTTTAAAATTTGAAAGAAAGTTCAGAGAACTATCATACAAATTTTGTTATACTAAAAAATTTGAGAGTAACACCAAGGGTGTTTCACTCAAAAAATATGATTACAATCAATTTTTTGAAAGGGGGGTTATATGAGTAAAAATAAATTCAAGCTAGGGAATGCGGAGACTGTTGCAATGACTGTTGTCGTATTGTTGCTTATATTATTTGCGTATAATAGTATTCGAATCATGGGCATCTCTAATGGGGCTTCGATACTTCCTCTTGTGGGTGCGAGTGAGATAATTCCGACGGGTGTTCCAAAGATTTATGGTTCTGAGTTGGGAATTAGATATGATGATGTTTCGGCTTCGACTCCGCAAAAAGCGGATGCTACTATCGGGGTTATGTCTAATATTGATAGGACGGTGACTTTACAAGGAGCTGATTTACAGAGATATATTAATATATTATCTGATATTAGTTGTGAGTATTGTTGTGGTGCTGCGTCTGTTATCTTCGAGGATGGAAAGTCTGCGTGTGGATGTGCACATAGTTTTGCTATGAGAGGACTTGCTAAATATTTGATTACGGAGCATGGTGATGATTTTAGTGATGATGAGATATTGACTGAAGTTGCGAAATGGAAGGTTTTGTTCTTTCCTGGGATTCACGAGACTAAGGCTGCGGTTATGAAATCACAAGGTATTGATACTAACTATATTAATTTAGCAAGTAATGCATATCGTGGGATTGAGAAAGGTGAGCAAGCTAGCGGAGGAATGGTTGGTGGCTGTTAACATGGAAAAGAAAACATTTTGGATAATTGCGGGAGTTGCCTTAGCGGTTTTGGCGCTATTGGTTATTTGGCAAACTATGCAGATTAGTGCACTAAGTTCTGGTACGAGTACGGTTAAGGCTGCAGCTACGACTGCGGCAAGAGCTAGTTCTGGAATGGTCGGTGGTTGCTAATCAAAATAAATTATTTTATTTTATTTTTTAATTGACGGCGGGAAAGACCGCATCATGGTAAAGAAAGGTACTTGAGAAGTATCTTAATATAAAAGGAAACAAAATAATGGTAAAAATAAGATATATAACTGTAGGGGTATTGTTGGTAGCGATAGTTTTGTTGCTAGTTATCCGACCAGGTGTTAGTGGCTATACTGCTTTGGAAAATTTTGAAGGTACGGTCGAATTTCATAAGGATATGAGTTGTGGATGTTGCGGGGTGCATTCTGAATATTTATCTGGACGAGGAGGACTTGATGTTGATGTTATAGTTATGGATGATGTTGAGCCGACTAAGGATGAATATGGGGTTCCTAATCAATTAAGGACTTGTCATACTGCGATTATTGATGGGTATTTTGTTGAGGGGCATGTTCCTTTGGAGGCTATAAACAAGTTGCTTGAAGAAAGGCCTGATATTGCTGGCATTGCTTTGCCTGGGATGCCTGCTGGAAGTCCGGGAATGCCGGGGGTTAAGAATATGGATTGGGTTATTTATTCAGTTAATCATGATGGGACTTATCAGGAGTGGATGGTAATATGAAATTTAGAAATTTATTTTTATTTTTGTTAGCCCCTATTTTTCTTGCGGGTAGGGTGTTGGCTCATTGTCCTTTGTGTACTTTGGGTGTTGGTGCTGCTGTCGGTGGCGCCGCATATTTGGGAGTGAATAAGGTCGTATTAAGTTTGCTTGTTGGTGCTTTTGCTATATCTATGGGGATGTGGTTTGCAAGGGTGGTTAAGAAGAAATATGTTCCGTTTCAAAAAACTTTGATTATTTTTGTTTCATTCTTTTTGACAGTCATACCTTTGTTGCCTTTGATTAATGCTTACTTTCCTCTTACTCTTTGGTTTGTTGGGGAGTATGGTAAAACTTATGCTGTTAATGCAGCCTTAATTGGTTCGTTTTTTGGAGGGCTACTTGTTCTTGTTTCTCCGACTATTAGTAAGAAGATAACTAAAATTAGGGGGAGGCATATGAATTATCAGACTATGGTTTTGACTTTTTTGTTACTGGCTGTTAGCGGTTTGATTGTTCAGCTTTGGTTGTAAATGGATAGAGAAAATTTTGTGAAGAAGATTGATGAGATTAAGAAGGCTAATCATTTAGATTTGTCCGTCGGTGAAGATTTGTCTATTGGGTTGATGAATTTGGTTTCGCTTGAAGAGCATTTTTTGTTTTCTTATATGAAGACTGAGGAGTCGAAGTATTTGGAATTTTTGGAGGAGGTTCGTGAGGTTCGGAAGAGGTTGTTGGCTAAGATTGTTAAGCGTGAGGACGGGGATTATGGTGAGACGTGGTGTATTAGTAAGCATTTGTTGGCGACGTCGATGAGGTTGACTGAGGTTGGGACGAAGTATCTTCATGATGGTAAGAAGGTGGATGCGGAGGAGATGTTTGCTGATGCGTTTGATATGTATAGTATGTTTTGGGCAGTGAATGGATTTTTGAGTTCGCTTTCTTCTGGAAAGTCAAGTAAGTCTAAGATTTCTAAGATTTCTGATAAATTAAAGGGGATGCTTGATTGCTGTAAAGAATGATGGGAAAAAATTGGGGAAATAAAAAGGTGGACGAGAATGATTATGTGAAGTTAATTGTAATTGTTGGTGTTTTGGTTTTGGCGTATTTTGTTTATTCAAATTTTGTTCCTAAAAATATTGGTGGTTCATTGAGTGTTGATGTTATCGAAATAAGTGTTGATTGTAAGGAGTGTGTTGATTCTTCAACTGTTGTCGATGGACTATCTTCTCTTGGTGTTGGGGTTGATGATTATGATACTTATTCTTCTGATTCTGCTAAGGGGAAAAAGATGATTGAGAAATATGGGATTACAAGGTTACCTGCTTTGATTTTAACTTCTAGGCATATTAGTGAGATGGGATTAGAAGGCGCTTTTGATGTTAAAGATAATTATGCGGTTTTTAATATGAACGTTCCGTATGTTGATATGGATTCTGGAGAAGTTGAGGGTTTGGTTAGGGCCATTGAAGTTAGTCCGAATTGTGAGAATTGTTTTTCTTTGTCGTCGCTAAAGGGTCAGTTGGAGAAAATGGGGATTAGGTTTGCCGATTATAGAATTGTTGGAGCTGAGTCTGTCGAGGGTCTTGCAGTAATTCAGGAGAATAAATTAACGTTTGCTCCGGCACTTTTAATTTCTAAAGATATTGATAAGTATGACTGGATTGTTGAAAGTATAAAATCGTCTTTGGAAGATAGGGGCGAATACTATTTGCTTAAGAGTCCGGTTGCTCCGTATAAGGATTTGGTTAGCGATAGCGTTAGGGGAGTTGTTTCTATTACTCTTTTGAATGATTCTAGTTGTGAGGATTGTTTTGACGTTGGAGAGTTAAGGCAAGCATTTCAGCAGATGGGTGTTTATTTTGTTGATGAGAAAATTTTGGATGTTTCGAGCGTTGAAGGGAAGGCTTTTGTTTTGAAATATAATGTTACTAAAGTTCCTACTTTGGTTTTGTCTAAGGAGATATTGGATTATGCTCAACTTCGTGAAGTTCTTGGTAGTGTTGGAACTTTTGATGATAAGGATCAGAGTTTTGTTTTTAGGAAGATTGAAGATGTTGGCGAGTATGTGGAGGTTGATTTGTGATGGTTGGAAGATTTGGAAGAAAGTTCAGAGAACCATCATTCAAATTTTGTTATACTAAAAAATTTGCAAGGAGGTTGATATGGAAATAGATAAAACTATTGTGATTTTGGGGGCTGTCTTATTAGTTATTCTCGGAATTTATGCGGTTTCTCAGATGGGTTCTGGGAGTGCGGCTTCAAGTGGTGTTGGGTATGCTAGTCAATTCGCGGGAGGAGGCTGTGGTCGTTAATTGAATATGGCATTTGAATGTAATCATTGTGATCGTAGATTTATTTCTGAGGATAGTTTGGATCAGCATACTAGCTCTAAGCATGCGGGTGTCAAGGCTAAGAAGCGTGGATTTGGTTTTAGAAAATATATTATTATTTCATTGGTTTTTTTGATAATTATATCTTCTTCTTTTATGATTTATTCTTCTTCTCAGGGTCCGGGAGAGTATGACGATTTTACTAAGTGCTTGACTGATAAGGGAGCGATTATTTATGGGAATGATTATTGTCAATATACGGCAAAACAGTTGAATTATTTTGGGAAGTCTGAGAAATATTTAGATTATGTTAAGTGTATTGAGGATCAGGCTTTGTGTGATTCTAAAGGGGTTGATATAACGCCTACATGGGAGATTGATGGTAAGATGTATGAGAGTGTTCAGACATTTGAGAGGTTATCAAGTTTAACTGGGTGTGAAATATAATGGAGGCAAAAATTAAGGGAGTTTTATGGGGGGTGTTTGCGGCGATTATAGTTATACTGATTAATTGGAGTGTTTTGGCTTTGTTGAATTATCCGATGATGGCGATTGATATTATTAATCAGTATTGGTATTTGTTGGTTTTGTTGATTGGGGGGTTTGGTTTGCAGGTTGGGTTGTTTGTTTATTATAATAGCTTGAGTGCGATTGGTTGTGGGACTACCGTCGTGTCTGGAGGCATTTCTGGGGTTAGTATGATTCTTTGTTGTAGTCATTATATTTTGAATCTTTTGCCTTTCTTGGGGGCTGTTGTTGGGATGTCTTCGTTGGTGGCTTTGTCTAGGTATACTCCGCATTTTCTTTGGCTTGGAGTTGTTTCTAATGTGATTGGGATTTGGGTTTTATATTATCAGAGAAATAAATATTCTAAGGGGCGACGATGAATAAGAAACTTCAGAGAAGCATCATCTTCATTTTGTCAAGGGGAAATGAAAAATGAATAAGAAAATTTTGGATTATGTTGTTGTAAGAAACCAAGGTTTCTTACCAACTTCCTTTTTGGAGGGACCAAGGTTTCGAACCCACTTCCTGTTTTGGAGGACTTGATGAAAATGAATAAAAAGAACTTGGATTATGTTGTTGTAAGAAACCAAGGTTTCTTACCAACTTCCTTTTTGGAGGGACCAAGGTTTCGAATCCACTTCCTGTTTTGGAGGACTTGATGAAAATGAATAAAAAGAACTTGGATTATGTTGTAATTG
>JAHIEP010000054.1 GCA_018901375.1 Nanobdellota archaeon | reverse complement strand
TCAGACAAAACTTTTTTCAACTCGTCAAATACATTCGATCTAAAATCTTTACCCTCAACAACAATTCCACTAGGCGCATCATAAACTTCCTGAAAAAAGAAAATATCGGTGTTATTTATATTATCAGAGACATAATTCATCAAAGACCCAAACTCCTTCCCTCCCCAAATATTAAGCGATATTACTTTCATAAAAAACCATCAAATCCAAACTATAAAAACATAATCCTTGCACGAGTGTTTCTAAAATCAACAAACCTTCCCTGCTCCTTCATAAAAAACATTCTTAGTCGAGAATCCCATTTTATATTTCATCCCAACTCCTTAGAAAAATAAACCGTATCCTCTCCAAGCTTATACCCTATTCTTTTATAAAATTCAAACGCCCTCGCTTTTCGCCCAGTAATCAGCCAGATAAATTTTATTCCATTTTCCCTACAATCACCCTCGACAAACTCCATCAATTTTCTCCCAATTCCCTTGCCCTGAACATCTCCCCGAACAACAAGCTCCTCGACCATCAAAGATTTCCGATTATTATAATACTCTTCCCTCACAATTACAACACCCAAAACCCTTCCATCAATTTCAATCACAAAAATTTTCCCAACACCCGAAAAATATTCAAGAGTTTTAATCGCATTAGCCTTAGTCCATCTTTCAGAATAATGTTTCATATACTCCTCTTTGATCATAGAGGAAATAATTCCAAAATCTTTTTCAATAGCCCCTCTTATCACCATCCATCTTCAACCCATCCAAACTATAAAAACCTAACCAAACAAAAATCCATACTCCCTTTAATCTTCATCCGATTAAATCCACTAAACCAATTCAGACGAATCACTAAAACTCTAAAACTCTGAGAAATCTCCGATTTCTCACAACCACCTCCACAACGCAACAAACTCAACCTCAGCCTTAATCCCAAACCAATCAACCTTCTCCCTACCTTCATAGTCTTTCGTAATCACAGTCAACTTCTTACACTTCAACTCCTTCCCCGCCTTCACCAACGCCCTAACCTCTCGCTCCTTCACCTTCGGATTCATATCATAACAAACCTGAATCAACTCCACAATCTTCAATTCTTTCTTAACAACAAAATCCACCTCCTCCTGTTGCTGATTCTTCCAATAAAAAACATCAATCAAATTATCCATCTCCCGTTTCTTAAGTTCAATCGCAACAAGATTCTCATAAAGCCTCCCAAAATCCGGACTAGCCTGAAAAGCCCTAGAGGTTATCATCCCATTATCAGTACAATAAATCTTTTTTATCGAAGACAATTGTTCCTTAACCTTATACGAAAACCGCTTAACACTAAAAAAAATAAAAGACTCCTCAAGGTAATCCAAATACTTCTCAATCGTATGAACACTGTCAATCTTAGTCAGCTTCATCAAAGAATTATAAGAATACTCATTAGCAATATTAGACAATAAATAAAACGCCAAATCCTCAATCTTATTAGCCTGCCTTATTTTATGCCTCTTAACAATGTCCTTGTAAATCACAGAATCAAACAACGTCCTAAGATATTCCCTATTATCAATATTCTTAATCTCCGGCTCCGGATACCCACCACTCACAAGATACTTCGCCAACTTTCCCTTAATCTCACTCGTAGTCAAATCGCCCTTTCCCAACTTCAAATATTCCCTAAACGAAAACGGAAACATATTTATCAAAAAATGCCTCCCCGTCAAATGAGTCGCCAACTCCCTACTCAACAATTTTGAATTACTCCCCGTAATCATCAAATTATACCCTTGCCTATGTAACCTATTCGCAAACAATTCCCACTTATCCAAATTCTGAATTTCATCAAACAACAAGAATTTAGGATTATCATAAACAGAATTAATAGCAACTATTAACTCATCATAATCATCCAAATCAATCAATCTTTCATCGTCAAAATTCGCATACCCAAATTTCTTATCCTTCAAAAAATGCAAAGAAAAAAAAGACTTACCCGACCGCCTCGGACCAATCACTACCTTAATCATAGGATTATCCAACTTCTTAGGACTCACAGCCCGACTCACATAAAGCTCCTTCATCCGATTTTCGAATTCTTTCTTCTGCAATATCAAAATATCTTTTATCATTACCAAATATCATACTGCATAAAAGTTTATAAATCTTTGTATCACAAAAATATTATTTCCAACACAAAAACTACCTCACCCTCAACTTCCAAATACAAAACAAAGGCAACTTACTATACAAAGAATACTCCTCAGGAAATTTATCCTTAGCATTCAAAACAGGCTTCGTATCCTCATAATCAACAATCTCAAATCCATGCTCTTGACAAAGACGAACAACCTCTCCAGTCTTAATCAAATAATTATTAACCTTCACTCTCTCCCCATCCTTACCCTTAAAAAAAATCTCTATCCTATCCAGCTTAAAATAATCCAATTCAAACATAACCTTATAATTCTTCCCACCAATCTTCTTAGTCTTCCCAATCTTAGCAATAGGATTCACGGTTGAAAAAATAAAAATCCCCCCTTTCTTCAAAACTCGCTTAACCTCCCTAAACACCGGATTCAAATCCTTAAGATAATGAATAGACAACGGGGCAAACACAATATCAAATTTCTCCTTGAACGGAATCTTCGTCCCAGAGCCCACCCTAATATCTTGTTGAGGATTCAACTCTCTAGCTATCTCAACCATCTCAGGACTTATATCAAACCCTTTAATCTCCCTACATCTATTTTTCAACCTCCTAATATAAATCCCAGAACCACATCCCCAATCAAGAATTTTCTTATCTTTTAAATTTCCCAACATCTTAATCATTGCGGGCATTTCAATATATTCATTATAAAAAGATTTTTTCTGTCTAAATTCATGATAATCTCCAGCCAAACCAGAATATATTTCTACAACCTTTTTTTCATCTTTTATCATTTTTTTCAAACATCACCATTCACAACAAACCCATCCAATCTTAATAAACCTAACCCATCACCCAATCCCCATTACCCCTACATTTTAACAAAAACAATACATTTATAAATATGTAGATACACTGCTTTTTATGGTAGAAATTAGGGAAACAAAAAAAGGAAACAAAAAATACTTTTATCTTAGCCATAGTTATAGAGAAGGAAAATCCGTAAAGAAAAAAGAATTATACCTAGGGGATTCAATACCAAAAGATATAGAAGAACAGAAAAAAAAATTCCTACAAGAATTCTACAAAGAAAAATTCCTAAATAACATAGACAAAATAAAAAACAATTTCAACAAAGAATACAATGCAATGCCTATTTCCGCAAAGAAAAAATCCAAAGATAACTTCGCAATAAAATTCACTTACAATACTCAAAGAATAGAAGGAAGCACTCTCTCCCTAAAAGACACAGCAAACTTATTAGAAAGAGGAATAACCCCTTCATCAAAACCCATCAGCGACGCAAAAGAAGCAGAAGCTCACAAAAAAGTTTTCTTTGAAATGTTAGACTATGAAAAAGACCTAAATCTACAAATCATTTTGCAATGGCACAAAGAATTAATGGAACAAACCTCAGAAGATATAGCAGGAAAAATAAGAACGCACGACGTCACAATTTCCATGTCAAAATTCAAACCACCAATGCACCTAGAAATAGACACTCTACTAAAAGAATTCTTCGACTGGTATAACAGAGAAAAGAAAAATATACACCCAATAGAACTCTCAGCACTAGTCCACCTAAAATTTGTAACAATCCATCCATTCACCGACGGCAACGGAAGAATTTCAAGACTAATGATGAACTTCATCCTAAAAAAACACAACTTCCCATTACTCGACATTCCCTACACAAAAAGAAACAGCTACTACAACGCCCTAGAAAGATCCCAAATCAACAAAGACGAAAACATCTTCACCCAATGGTTTTTCCGAAGATACATATCTGAACACAAAAAATATTTGAAATAAAAACTACCTGGCCAATCCACATAATCCCACATTCACCCCTAACCCCTAACCCCTAACCCCTAACCCCTAACCCCTAACCCCTAACCCCTAACACCTAAC
>JAHIEP010000053.1 GCA_018901375.1 Nanobdellota archaeon | reverse complement strand
GAAACGTCAAAGACACAAGCCTAGCAGTCCTAGCTCTAAAACACGCAGGTGAAAATACGCAACCAGCAGAAAAATGGATAATCGCGCAAAACCAAACACCAACAGATTTAGTCTGGTACTTACAACAAGACTCCAACGAACAAACCGAATGTCACATCGGCTACGACACAAACGATTACAGCATCACCGTCGGAGAAAACAAAAAAATAAACAAAAACGCAGGCTCCTGCCTAACCCTCGCACAATCAAGCTTCTGGCTACAAATCGCCCCCGAATGTTACGACAACGAATTCCAAATCGAGTGCGACAAAGATTTCATCGCCAACCTATTATACAAAAACAAAAAATCATCAACAATCTACGTCCTTGAAGGAACCGAGTCAGAACCCGCATTCGGTCAAATAAAATTAAAAGTAAATTCAAAATGTTTCGGAACAGGTTCATGCGACTACGAAGCAACCGCATGGGCAACACTAGCTCTCTTGCAAACCGGACACAACGTCGAGGAATTCATCCCATACGTAATCGCGATGGCAGACACTAACGAGGGCTACCTCCCAGAAGCGTTCATCTACATGTTAACAAATTACGAAGATTATGCAAACCAATTAATAACAAACCAAAAACTCGGAAACTACTGGGAAGCAAAATCCTCGACGCACAATAGATACTACGACACCGCACTCGCACTCATCGCCCTCGGAAGCTCATCAGCAGAACAAATAACAAAAGCAAAAGACTGGCTATTATTCTCACAAGCTTCAAACGGATGTTGGCAAAATTCAATCCAAGACACCGCAATGGTTTTATGGGCACTCGAAGGAAGAGCAGGACGAGGCTCTAGTGGCGGAAGCACCGGAGTAACCTACTGCTCCGAAGCAAACTACTTCTGCATCCCCTCATCAAACTGCCCATCAACACAAGACGTTGGAGACAATTACTTTTGCCCGTCGCTGTCAGAAACCTGTTGCACTTCAGAAAACCTAAAATCATGTTCAGAGTTCGGAGGAACAGAATGCGCTTCAAGAAAAATTTGCGCAGGAAACACAGTCAAGGCAACTGACACAAACGTCTGTTGCACCGGGACATGCGAAGACCGTCCCCAAGAAAACGAATGCGAAGCAAACTTCTACACCTGCATGGACACCTGCTCAGAATTCCAAGAACCAATGTCAACCTATTCTTGCGACGTCGGACAAACCTGTTGCCGAACAAAAAAAGACCCAGACAATCCAAGCTCCAACCTCTGGATATGGATATTAGTATTGGCAATATTAATAGTACTTGGAGTAATCGCCTACATAAAAAGAGAAAATCTAAAACTATTATTATTCAAACTAAAAACGAAATTCAAAAAAGATAAAGGAAGAGGCGGACAAGGTTCACGACCAGGATTTCCTCCAAGACCAGGAATGCCACCACGACCAGGCTTCCCTCCAATAAGAAGACAACAACCTCCAGTCGCCCAACCTCAAAGAAACTACGATAGAAGAGACCCCGAAATGTCAGCCACCTTCAAAAAACTCCAAGACATGTCAAAATAAAATTAGACAACTTTATTAATCCTCTAACCTTTTCTAAACAATGAAAAGAGGCACATTTATTTTCCTAGCTATTTTCCTACTTTCTATAGTCTCTGCAATTCCCTCGATAGAATTCCAAAACAGCGACGTATCAGCAGGCGAAACAATCTTGGCAACCCTAACAACGACGGGACAATTCATAAAACAAATCGACTCATCCGACATAACATTTTACGAAAGTCGAAAACAAACCCCATTCGAATCCGACATAACATTTTACAACGGCACTCACTACCTCTACATCTACACAACAAGACCAGGAAATTTCTCTTTCAAAATCTCAAACATATTATACAAAGAAGCCGACGAACTAAAATCAACAACCCTGGAAGAACCCCTGGAAATATTAGAAACTCAAAACCAAACACTCTCGATAAAGCCTGGATTCATATTCACAACCTCAACTCCAAAAATAAAACTAATAAACAAAGGAACCGAAGTCCTAACTTTAACATACGACAAAACCGAACTTTCAATACAACCACTAGCATCAGAAGAAATAATCTTAACACCAAAACAAACATTTTCCTTCCTAAAAATATCATCCTACAAAGATTTCTCAATTCCAATAATCTATCCAGTAAACGAAAACACAACATTCATATCACCCCTAAAAAAAATCGACCTTAGACACGACCCCCCTCTCTTATTCGCAGAAATAACAATAAACAGCGAGGAGAAACAAACAATTTCCCTATTTAACTTTGGAGAAGAAAACATAACAAACATCAGGACAACATCAGAACTCTCCTTCATAGAAATAGAAGACATCCAAGACATCCAACCAAGAGAAGTAAGAAACATAACAATAACATTCAATCCAAAAAACCCAGGACATTTCCAAAGCTACATTAACATAACATTCAATCAATCCGAAGAAACAGGTACCCTATCAATTCCACTAAGTCTATTCATATTACCAAAAGGCAGCACCCCAGAAGACTTTCAAATCTCAGAAGAAACCTGCGAAGAAATCTCAGGAGAATCCTGTACCGACGAACAAACCTGTATCGGCGACGCAACCTTCACAAAAAAAGGAGAATATTGTTGTCTTGGAAAGTGCGAGCTAACAGAAGAAGAATCCAAAACCAGTTACGGATGGGTATGGGCAATACTAATTTTCGCAGCCCTAGGATACAGCGGATACTATTTTTATAAAAAACAAAAAAATCTCAAACCCGGAAAACCCGAAGATAAATTAAAAGAAGCCTCAGACAAATTCAATAAAAGACTTCAAGGAGACCAAACAAAAAGAATAACGGGCGGACTATCAAAATCCTAATCACTTCCTAACTTTCTTCTTCACTACTTTCTTCTTCACCTTTTTGTCAACCTTCTTCTCATTATCCGACGACAACTTAACAATCTCCGTATCTTTTGCCTTCAAAATCTCAACGGCCTTTTTCAACTGCCCTTCCATTTGATGATGCCTCTCTCCAATAATCTTAGCAATCTCATCATACCTATGCAACCTTCCAGAAATATTATTCAACAAAGCAGTAAGCTCCGAAGCATCAACACTCAATTTCCCAGGCTCAATAACTTCAACTGAAGACGGCATAAAATCAAACATAGTCTCAGTCAAACGCCCAAAACTCTCACACTCAAAATCAGCCTCGGCAAAAGCAGTAAACATCTCTTCCCGGCTCCCTGCTCCCTCTTCGGACTTCGGACTTCCATCTTCCGACTTTATCGTCCGCGGCTCACTAACTTTTATAGAATGAACCTCAATATCTTTAACATCATTCAGAACTCCAATATGCCTCTCCAACGCCTCGGTCAAATGCTCCGCCGGCCGACCAGCCATCTCAACAATCATAATAGCTCTTACCATAAATCAATAAACAAATCACTACTTTAAAGCCTTTCCCCGGGCAAATCCTAAAGGTAATCCCTCTAAAGAGCTATCAAGCTCTCTAAAAGAACATCAGTTCTTCTAAAGCCCGCAGGCTCTAATGCCGCCTCTCCCAAAGCAAAAACCCAATAATAAAAATCAGAAACAAACTAAAAACATAAATCAAAGAATCCGCAACCCGAGCATCTTTAGAAATATAAACAACCTCGTCCTGCTCTTCGACAACTTTCCCATTCAAAAAAATAACCTCAACTTCTTCTCTTTCAATAGCCAAGTCTCCAGCGAAGCTGAGCTCTTCCCCCGTTGGATTGCTATCCAATGGGGAGCCATTCCGATTCTCAAAATCGAGCTCCTCCGAACTTTCCGAATTCGAGCTTTTCTCGTCAGCTTCGCTGACGCTCATTTCAATCTCAAAAAAATCCCGCTGACTCCCTTGTCTCAGTTTCAAAAATCCATCATAATCCCCCGCCTCAGAAACTAACAACATCACATTCTCCTTCCCTCCGTCCTCAATAAACTCAATCAAATAATAATAACCTGACAACCACTTCTCCCCGCCCCAAATTTTCAAAACCGAATTCCGCTCCTGGTCCAACTCAACCTTGACATCATAATAACCATCCCCACCAAAAACCTCCAAGTCACAATAAAATTCCTCGTCGACAAAAATCTCATCCGGGCAATCAAAATCAACTTCAACAGCAGAAACAAACTCAACTAATAAAATAAAAACAAGCACTAAAAAAAATCTACCACCTCCCATCTACCCCCTACCTCCTGCGACACAAAATGTCGCGGGGCAATCAAAATCAACCCCAACCGCAGAAACAAATCCAACCAAAAACAAAAAAACAACACAAGCAAATCTACCTCCTACCATCTACCTCCTACCACCTAATCAGGCCACCTCATAAAACTACATAAAGCCAAAGTTTATATATATTGATATTTTATTCCATTAATAAAGACCTGGCTAAAAGGAGGAATTGTTTATCTGTTATTTTTAACTTCTGTAGTTTTAGCAGAATCTAGAGAAATAATTGGAGAACCAGCGGGGAACCAAGGTATAAATTTACTCATCTTCCTTATTCCGATAATATTATTTTTACCCATATTATATTTTCTAAAAAAATCAAATTTTAAAACATGGTTGAAATCAGCATCGGGACTCGCAATTTTGACTCTACTATTTTGGGCGACAATATTTATTAATGTCTTTATCGACATTGAGGCTGGTCGAGGAAGCGATGTAGCAAGATTGGCTTTATTCGGTATAATTTTTTACGCCATAATTAGTATTCCAGCAGTATTTCTAATCGGCGCCCTAATTGGCTTAATAATCCAAAAAATAAAAAATAAAAAATAAATCAAAATCCGTGTCATCTGTGTAATCCGTGCCTTGTCCGTGTTCTTTTTTAATTGAACGGCCAAGTCAAATAAATTATTCACAAACTTACCTAAAAAAATTCTCAAAATCTTTGCCACCCCGTCTCATTTCTTACCTCTACACCTAAGAGTTTTACCGCATCCTCTTAGCAATCTCATCAAAACAAACATACTCAACCCTAACCCTATTCTTCTCCTTCACCTTCGACGCCACCAAAATCTCCGAAAAAATCCCCCGCTCCAAATACCAAGCACACTTCTCCTTCTCCACCTTCGACAAAGTCCCATTCATCTTAACCTCGACCCCAATCACCTTAAACAGCTCCCCCCTCTTCTCAAAACAAACAAAATCCGGAAACCCAGTCCCAATAGTCATCACACCCTTCCCAACTCCAAACCTCTTAAACACCCTCTTACACGGCACAATCTTCCCCTGCCCCGTTTGATCTTTTGTATCTAACTGGGGCAACTCAACATTATTACTCCACTTATCAACTATCCAACCCTTCTCCTCCAAATCCTTCCGAACCCTTGCCTCAAACTGCCCACCACCAGACCGACTCTTCAAACCATCTTTCATTTTGCTTTTCTTTTTAGAATGCCCAATTTTCTCAGGGTCATTCCACTCAGTCTCATACTCCTCACTACTAGCCTTTTTTATTTCCTCAAAAAAATCCTTCCTATTTAATTTTCTCTCAACAGCTTTTGATTTCAACTCCATAAAAAAACAAGAACAAACCCAATTATAAATCTTCTCAACCCTTCAGTTGCCCAAGTCTGCGAATTAAAATTTTAGTCGCAGGTTGTCCTCTGGACGGCGACGTTAAGAAATTTTAATTTGCATTAAATACTTTATTATAAAATTGATTTTCCATAGAAAATTGATTTTATAATAAAGCTAGCTAAGAGGGTACACATCCGAGGGAGATATCTCCATGGGATACAACATTCCCCTCGTCGTCAAAATCAATATCATGCTCAATTTCCCTTTCCGGAACCTTAACTTCCATCAATCTCACACCCACTCACAAAATCTAAATTTAACTCATGAATCTCATCAACAATATCCATTAACTCATTATGTGCAGAATTTCTATCGCAAACTAAATGGACAATAATTCCACAATCTTTCGCCTTTCTAATCGCAGGCACAAAATCAGAATCTCCAGCAACTAAAATCACATGTCCAACTTTCCCCCCAAAACACATTTCAACCACATCAAGAGACATCAAGACATCAACCATCTTCTGCCGAAACTTGCCGCCAATTAATTGCAATTTCCCGAGCCTCACTTCAAATCTCGGCAACCTTTTTAATTGCGAAATAAACAACTGTCTCTTAGCATCAAGTTTTATATCAAGCGGATTATTTTTCCTTATAATCGGCAAACAATCATAAAAATAAGTTCTAAGTCTCATTAATTCCAAATCTAAACAAATCTTATCAGAAAATTTCAAATAATCAAGTTTAAATCCATCAAGTTTTTTCATCAAAACTTTTTTCAAATACTCTCCATCAATAAAAAGCACACCTTTTTCAAAATAATCTTTCATATTAAATCAGTACCCATTGCCCAGGATTTTAAATGACCTGGACAGTGGGGGGGCCTAAGGCCATAAGTAAAAAAATAACAATTCCAACTTATATAAACATTTCCTACCACTAAGAAATCACAAATCCAAAAACCCTTTCCCAATACAAGCCCGAATCCCATTAACATTCCAAAAAACAAATTTCATAAAAGAACAAACAATCAATTTTATTTAAACCCTCCGCCAACTCGGGCGAAGCCCTACCATTAAACTATTATACCAATACACCATTACACCATGCTCAACCTCCGCATCAACACTCCTCAATTCCATAACAAAACAAATTACCCAACAATTATAAAACTT
>JAHIEP010000052.1 GCA_018901375.1 Nanobdellota archaeon | reverse complement strand
TACATTACAAGTTACATAACAAAAACCCAACAAAACCCCGTCGCTGTCCGTTCAAGTCCATTCAAGTCCATGTAAGTCCGTTCATTAAAAAATCACTAAGCCAAGTTACATAAACCCAACAAATCCAAACTATAAAAACCTAACCCAAATAAAAATCCAGTAATCCAAACTATCCAGTAATCCGCGTTGCTCTCCCCTTTAACACAATCAACCCACCACAAACCATCCCTTCCATTTCTCCAGCACTAAACCTCCCAAACCAACACCCCTAACAAACAAATAAAAACCCCAACCACTTCTACATAATATGACAACAATAGACAAAGAAATAATAAAAGCCTACGCCCTAGAAAACGCAATCAAACACGACGGCAAAGCAAACCAAGGCGCAGTCCTAGCCGGCCTATTCGCAGAAGGCCTAGAAAAAAAAGACATCCCACAAATAATACCACAAATTCAAGAAGTTCTAAAAGAAATAAATTCTCTAACATCAAAAAAACAAGAGAAACTCTACGAATCTCTAAAAAACAAAACCTCAAAACGAGAAATCCGAGAAGGTCTAAAACCCTTACCCAACGCAATCAAAGGAAAGGTAGTAATGCGAATGGCCCCATTCCCTTCAGGCCCACTCCATATCGGAAACGCAAGAACCGCAATCCTCAACGACGAATACTGCAAAATGTACGACGGCAAACTCCTAATCGTAATGGACGACACAATCGGCTCCGAAAACAAAAAAATCGAACCCGAAGCCTACGCCCTAATTGAAGAAGGAATAAAATGGCTAGGCTGCAAATACGACAAAAAAATATTATACAAATCTGACCGAACCGCAAAATATTACGAATACGCACAAGAGATGCTAAAAAAAAGCTATCTCTACGTCTGCGACTGCAACCAAGATGAAATGCACGACCTAAAAGCAAAAGGCATCGAATGCTCCTGCCGAAATCTCCCTCCAGAAAAACAACTCGAAAAATGGCAAAAAATGTTCAAAGCAAAACCAGGAGAAATGACAGTCCGACTAAAAACGAACATGCAAGACCCCGACCCAGCTTTCCGAGACCGAGTCATGTTCAAAATTTCCGACCGCCCTCACCCTCGAACAAAAACAAAATTCCGAATTTACCCGTCGATGGAATTCGCATTCGCAATCGACGACCACATCTTCGGTGTCACCCACGTCCTACGAGGAACCGAACACTACATGTCAACCCGAGTCCAAGACTTCATAAGAAAAATATGGAACTGGCAAAACCCCGAATCAATTTACAACGGCCACTTCGCAATAGAAGGAATAAAAATATCAAAATCAAAAGGAGCGAAAGAAGTAAAAGAAGGAACCTACATCGGCTGGAACGACCCACGAACCTGGTCCCTACAATCCCTTCGAGACAGAGGAATAAAACCCGAAGCTATTCGTGAATTCGTCCTCGGACTAGGCATGCGAAAAACCAGCATCACCGCCCCAGTCGAATCCCTCTACCTCCTAAACAAAAAATACCTAGAGAACGCCCCAAGATATTTCTTCGTCGAAGATCCACAAAAAATAAAAATATCCGGTTGCCCCGAACTCACAGCAAAAATCCCACTCCACCCAAACGGAAAACTCGGACACCGAACCTATCAAACATCCCAAGAATTCCTAATCGCAAAACAAGACCTCGACATAATGCAAAACCAAAACTACAGACTAATGCATCTCCTAAATTTCAAATCAGACAACATCCTAACAATGAAACCAAGAACCCACTCCTTCATCTCAATCGCCCCACTCCCGACAACCGACAACCGACAACCGACAACCAAAACGAAGTTCCTCCATTGGCTCCCCGCAAACCAAAACAACATCCAAGTAGAAGTAAGAATGCCCGACAACGAAATCAAAAAAGGTTTAGGAGAAGAACAACTCAACAAACTAAAACTCGGAGACCAAATCCAATTCGAAAGATTCGGCTTCGTAAAACTCCACAAAAAAGAAAAAGACAAACTAGAATTCTGGTTCACACATAATTAAAAAATGAAAATAATCTTTACAGAACACGCCAAAGAAAAACTACAAAGAAGAAAAATAACACAAGACGAAGCAATAAATACAATAATATATCCAGAAATCACAAACAAAATCAGAGGAAAATACTATGCACAAAAAGAAACCTCGAGAGGAAAAATAGAAGTCGTATATACAAGAGAAGATAAATTTTTAAAGGTCATAACCCTTTACTGGATATAATGAAAATCACATTCGACAAAAACGCAGATGCAGTATACATAGAACTCAGCGATAAAGACTTTTCCAAAAACAAAAAAATAGACGACAGCACAATAATTGACCTAGACACAAACGGAGACATAATAGGAATAGAATTACTAGACGTAAGCAAAAGACTAACCACAGACGTCCTGTCCAACATCACCGTCGAAAATATCGCCTCGATATAATCGTAATCCAATTCGAAAGATTCGGCTTCGTAAAACTCCACAAAAAAGAAAAAGACAAACTAGAATTCTGGTTCACACATAACTAAACCATCATCTATTTAAACACCAATCCCCTCAGTAATCCATGCCATACATAATCCTAACAATCAACCTATTCATAACTCTCCTAGCAATAATCCTAATAATCTCCTTAGCAAGAAACTCCTCTAGCAAAAAAGACCTAATCAAACCAATCCTAATAATCACCATAATATCCCTAATCCTAATAGGCTCCATAACAATATTTCAATTAGCTGATGAAAATTATACAAAAACTCAATTTCAAAAACAAACTTACGACGAACAAGGAAATATGCTAATGGAAGTTCCACTAGATAATCTCTATCTAACAATCCCAGGCGGAGCAAGTCTATTCCTCTGGATGTTCATTCTCCCTCTGCTAGTAATTATCCTTTCAGCAAGATACCTCCTAAAAAACCCAAACAGCTACGGCAAAAGTCTTCTAATTCCAATATCCTACATCCTCATAAACTACCTCCTAACAATTCTCTGGGCATACGCAACCAACGTCCAAGGCGAAGAAGGAATGGCATTCCTATACTTCTACGCTCTATTCACAATAACCTTCATTGCAACAGCAATAATCAACTTCATAATTTATCTAATAAAACGCACTCAATAAATAAAACAATCAACCCTTCCCACTAAGTCCCTTCTCTTTTTTCCTCTTCTCCTCAGCTTCCCAAATCTTCTTTTTAAGATAACGCTTAACCCCATTCAACATCTTATCAATCTCATTCAACTCATTCAAATATTTCCTTTCCACCTCTTCATTAAAATATCCAACTTCAAAAGCCCGACCAACCTGAGTCTCAAGCTCAGCCAAACTCCCTTTGGCGTCATCTAAAAATTTTATAAAAGATTTCTCAGTAGTCTTCTTACTTCCCTCAGAAATATTATCAGGAACACTAGCAGAACTCCTCCTCATCTGCCCACCCAACTCCCATTTCTCAAACTTAGGAAACAATAAGGTCAAACCATGAATCTCCTTAGATAAAACATCCGCCCTCTGCCACACCTTCATCTTTTTATAATTCCACATAAAAACCTCACACAACCCATCTATATAAAAGTTACACCATCAGCGGCTCCATCCCAAATTAATTCAATTCTGAATTCTTAATAAATCTAATAATTAAAAGGAGGTTTCGGATGGGTGAGCCGATTACTCGGCTCAACCCAAAAGTAGAATCCCAAACTCAAAGGATTTTGTTCGCAAAAGGTCT
>JAHIEP010000051.1 GCA_018901375.1 Nanobdellota archaeon | reverse complement strand
TTTTCATAACACTAAAACAAAAACATTGTTTATATATCTTTTCAAAAAATAAAAACCCATCATTCGCCGAAACTCACTTCACAACAAACCCCAAAAAAAGATCCGCGAAAATTAGCATTCCCAACCAAATTTAATTTTAAATCAACGAGAGTATCGTCGCTATCCGTTTAAGTCCGTTCATGTCCGTTTAAGTCCGTTCATTAAAAAATCACTAAGCCAACTCAGAAAATAAAAAACCCATCGTTCGCCGAAGCTCACTTCACAACAAACCGTGAGGTATTCACCCAACTAGGAAAATAAAAAAATAAAAAAATTAATTAATTTATAGACAAGGAACCAATGCAATCTCTCTAGAAACCGTACAAACTTTTGCAACACCGCCTACAACCATAATCGGAGCAACACTAACACCAGTAGCATCAGCATAAGCCGCATCGACCCCAGTAGTCAAAACCTTCGCCTCATTTATCTTAGGAAGAAGCGAAATATCATTAATTGTCTCAGAAGAAGTACTACCACCAGTAGAAACCAAAACCTGAACACCTGCCAATACAACATCCTCAGAGCCAAGAGAAACATGAACATTAATTGTATTATCACTATCGTTCCTACAAGTATATCCCTTATTCTCTAAAACCATAGACCTATCCGCAGTAATACATTCCGTCCCCTCATTAACACTATCACTAACCAAAGGAATAACCGCAATCCAAACAATCGTAACAGCAGCGACGGTAATCAAGATTATCAAAACCGTAGCAACAATCGCACTTATACCATTTTTATTATTCATCATAAAAACCCCCTTTCATCAAACTGAAAAAACTTACCATTCCATCTCGCACATCAACTCTTTTCATAACATTAAAACAAAAACATTGTTTATATATCTTACCAAAAAAAGTCAAAGGGCCCCACGGACCCAAAATAAAATTAAAAAATTAAATTAAAATTATGCAATACAATCAACTAATGCAACCTCATTAGAAACCGTACAAGTCTTAGAACTACCACCTACAGTTATCATCGGAGCAACACTAACACCCGTAGCACCAACATAAGGCAGATTAGTAGTCAACACCTTTTCTTCATTAGCCAAAGGAAGTCCTGTAAAAATTTCTTCAGCAGAAGTACTACCAGCAGTAGAAACCAAAATCTGAACACCCGTCAACACAACATCCTCAGAACCAAGAGAAACCTGTACCTTAACAATACCTGTAGTAGCATCTATACAAGTATATCCTTTATTCTCCAACATCAAAGCCCTATCCGCAGCCTGACATTCAGTAGCACCAGCAAGGCTATCAGTAACCAACGGAATAATCGCAGCCCAAATAATTGTAACAGCAGCGACGGTAATCAAGATTATCAAAACCGTAGCAACAATCGCACTTATACCATTTTTATTATTCATCATAAAAACCCCCTTTCATCAAGGTAAAAAATTTATTCACCATCTTAAATCATAACTCCTTCATCCAAACAAGTAAAAGGTTTATTTAAACTTTTTCCTCGAACATTTCCAACCAAAGCAGGATAAATAATTACCTCATCCGGATAACTATCATCTTCCATGGTAAGAGTAACAGAATTTTCAACAGCCTTACCAGCCTCGACAGGGAAAGCAAATCTACTCGTCTCAGAATCTCCACCCTTAATCATCTTAATATCAAAACTAAAAATATCAACATTCCCATCATTAAGAATCTCCAATTTGTCATCACCAACTCTCTCGACCTTAAAACTAATAGAAGAACAAGCTTGCTCAACAGGCTTCCCAAATTTTTCAATCTGCTCACCAATAAAACCACGAGCCCAGAAAAAAATTATACCAGCCAAAACAAGAACTAACAATATCATAAGAACACTCGCAATCACAGGAGAAAGTCCACGTCTATTAAAACCACCTTTTTTCATAAAAACCCAAAGCAACTTTAATTTATAAATCTACCTCAAAAAATCACTCACAACTAATCTTCTCCAAAGAACGAGACCGACAACTTATCTTCCCACCATCCATCATAAACGGCTGAACCTCAACCAATTTCAAATCAGTCAAATCCTGGCTGAATCCATAATTATCATTAAAATCATACCTCACATTAACCTCTCCACCCGGCGCAATCAAACTACCTCTCTCATCAAAAACATAAATCCCAAACTCAGCGTCCTCCCTAGTATGAACCCTAAGCGTATAACCATCGACGGTAAACAACCCTTTATTTTTCAAAGTAATATTCAAATAACCCGGAGAAGCACCAGTCCTCTCACAAACATAATCCTTAATAATAATATTCACCCCACTCGGACATTCATCAACACTCTCAGCACTAACATAAAATCTCAACCATCCATAAACCATCACCGACAAAGAAACAGTAATCGCAATCAACAAAACATACCCTATCACATTACTCAAAGCCTTCTTATCACCGGGCCGAAACAAACTT
>JAHIEP010000050.1 GCA_018901375.1 Nanobdellota archaeon | reverse complement strand
TTTGGATCCGGTTTCTGATGGGTCGTCGTTGTTTGCTCGTTCGGCTTCTGGCGGGTTGACGGTTGTGGCTTTTGGAACGTCGTTGCCGGAGTTGATGGTTGGGATTTTCTCGTCTATAAATGGAAATGCTGGGATTGTTTTTGGGAATGTGATTGGGGCGAATATTGCGAATGTGCTTTTGATTCTTGGGGTAACGGCTATTATTCAGAATATTGATGTTAAGACTGAGACGATTTGGAAGCAGATTCCTTTCGCTTTGTTGGCGGCTTTCATTTTGTTTTTGTTTTCTGCTCAGACTTTTTTTGGTTTAGAGAGGACGAGTTTGACTTTTGTCGAGGGTGGGCTTTTTGTTGCGTTGCTGATTTACTTTTTGTATTCTGTTACTCAAATGAGTAAGAGGGAGATTAGGAAGAAGAAGGTTCATTTGGATTTTGATTTGGTTACGAATATTTGGTCTATTATGAAAGTTAGCGAGAGAGTTAATGAGATTAGGGGAGGGTTTAGTCGTTTAGATTGGAAGGTTTTGGTTAAGTTTGTCGTCGGTGTTGTTATGATTTATTTTGGCGGACGATGGGTTGTGACTGGTGCGGTTTTTATCGCTGAACAATTCGGATGGAGTTCTTTTTTGATTTCAGCGACGATAGTTTCTTTGGGAACTACTTTGCCGGAATTTATAGTTTCTATTTTTGCTACGTTTAGAGGTAAGGTTGATATGGCGGTGGGGAATGTTGTTGGGAGTACAATTTTTAATGTGTTTGGTGTTTTGGGAATTAGTGCGCTTTTTAATACGATGTTGATTCCGAGCTTTATTTATATTGATGTTGCTATAATGTTTTTTGCGTTTTTGCTTTTATTTATTTTTATGTTTGTTGGACCTAATCATAAGTTGAGTAGGAAAGATGGAATTGTGTTTGTTTTGCTTTATGTTTTGTATTTGGCTTATGTAATTGTGCGGGGGTAGGAATTAGGTGTTAGGAATTAGGAGTGTGATTAAAAAAATTCGTTTAGGCCTTTTTGTTTTTTTGATTCGTTTAGGGTTTTTAGTTTTAGTAGGCCAGAGTCTATTCGGTTTTCGGAGAAGTCGTGTTTTAGTAGGATTTGTTTTACTTTTTCTTCGTCTACTTTTTTAAATTCTATTTCCTCGTCGAAGGAGGATTCGTATTCGTGGAATTGTTTGAAAACTTCTTGCCAGTCGAAGATGAGGTCGAATTTTTTTTGGACGTATTTGAAAATTTCTACTGGGTATTTGTATTGTTGGACTATTTCTAGTGCGCGTTTTTGTCCGAGACCTTTTACTCCGCCTGGATTGTAGTCGGTTCCGACGAGGATTGCTAGGCAAATTAATTGGTCTCTGTCGATTTCTAATTCTCTTGCGACTGTTTGAAATTCTATTAGCTCGGGCTTGATGTCGATGTAGAGTCCTGATGAGGTTTTTTTTCTTTTAGCGGAAGTGAGATTTCGAATTAAATATGGGGTTGCGTAGAGCAGGGCGTCGTAATCTTGGGAGGCTGCTGCCCAGACTTTGTTTGCCCTGGCCAGTGTTGCAGCTTCAGCTTCGCCTTCTGCGGGTGCTTGAATTACAGGTATACCTAGGGCTAATAGAAGTTCTTTAGATTGCTCGATTATTTCGTCAGTTATTTTTACGAATTGACCTCCATATTTTTTCATTCCTTGGGTGTCGTCTTTTTCGCAGGCTTCTTTATATTTGTCTTCAGCTAGACATTTTGCTTCTTTTCTTTTTTTTATTTCTTCTTGTTTTAATTCTGGAGGTATACCGTCGAAAATGTAGACTGGTTTGATTCCTTCTTGGAGGAGGTTTATATTTCGGTAGAACAGGCCTGAGAGGTGGGAGGTTATGTTTCCTTGGCTGTCTTGGAGTGGTGTTCCGTCGAGTTGGCGGATTGTTGTTAGGAATTGGTAGAGTGTTACGTAGGCGTCGATGGCTATGGCTTTTCCTTTTAGGTCGGAGAATTCTATTTCTTTTCTTGGAATGATTTCGGATATTTGTACTCCCATGTGTTTAGGTATTAGCTGTTAGCTTTTAGGTGTTAGTTTTTAGCTGTTAGCTGTTAGAATGAAGATGAGGAGGTTAATAGTTTTTGTGGTTAGAGAGATATCTTTCGTAACGGTCATTGAATACTTCTCCTATTCTCGATGGCTTGGCATCTTCTATTAACGCCTTTTCGTTTTTTCTGATGGTTAATTTGTGTATTCCGTATTTTTTTAATAGGCGTATTTTTGCACTTTTTTTTGCAAATATATTATTCGGTTCGTAATCTCCTGATTGCACTTCTCTTCCGAAAGATTCGTAGTCGAATTTCAATTTCTTCTTTTCTTTCTTCCTTTTTGAGAGTGGTGTTTTTAGTTTTGTGTGTTCGTTGTTTGCTAATGTGAATTGAAGTCCGGTGTTGTAGAGTATCGGATCTTTGTCTCCAGAGAATCCTCCGGCTTCACAGGCTCGATAAAATGATACTGAATCTTGGTTTTGAAGAGCTGTTTGTTTTTGGTTTACTATTGTTGCCAGGTTTTTTTCGAAGGAGAATCTCATATTTTATTATGGCGATTTTGGTTTATAAGTTTTTCTGTTGTTATGTCTTGGTAGGGGTGACATATTTTTCGTCTTTGAATTGGGGATGGAAATATATTTAAAGATGGATGAATTAATTGTAATATAAAAAATAATATCACAACAGTTAATAATTGATAATTTCAGTTATGGCTTTTAATCGAATAAACAAAATAAAGTAACCCTCCATTGACGTGTGATTGAATTGGAATACGTTTCAATAGATAGTTTGAAAGGATTTGATTTATTTGGGATTTCGGTTTAGTTGCGGAATATGTTTGGAGGTTTTAATTTGGTAGCCATCTTATTTTTAACTTTGTACCCCGTTAGGGAATTCATAGGAGGAGTTTAATATAGGAGCGTGAAATCTACATTTTTTCAAAGTGTGGATGAGAGCGATTGGTTGAACAAGTCTCGTCGATAAATATATATTTCTAAAAGTATTCAAAGGAGTAGAGAGTTGACCCTACTCTTTTGAATGCCGAATG
>JAHIEP010000049.1 GCA_018901375.1 Nanobdellota archaeon | reverse complement strand
CCAATCCCCCTCCCCAAAACCTAAACCCAAACAATTAAATATGAGTATAACTGTTATACCTCATGGAAATCAAATCAATAAAAGGAATAGACAGCCAAACATGGAACACCTTCAAAGCCACAGCAATAAAAAATAACATCAGAATGTCAATGCTACTAAAACTAATGCTCAGCGAATTCAACAAAAACTCCAAAACCTTCTGGGACAATATCTTAAACGACGACGAAAACCTAACCGAAAAAGAAGCGAACGACATAGAAAAAATAACATCAAACATAAGAAAAGAAAAAGGATTCAGAATATGACACTCGCCTTCGACACCTCAATTCTTATAGCGATAGAAAGGAAAAACAAACCAATAATTATCAAGCTAAGAAGCCTATCAAAACTCTACCCTATCCCAGCCCAGCTCCCGTTTATGTGCTATTACGAATTTCTCCAAGGACTAAAAATAAGAAAACCAAAAAGACAAAATAATTTAATGAATTTTATAAATCATTTCAACACCCTCCACACAACAAGAACAACCGCAGAAATACTTAGTGACCTAAAACTAAAATACAACAAACAAGGAATCCAACTTTCCTTAACAGATCTCTTAATAGCAAGTCAAGTAATAGAAAATCATCTAACCTTAGTAACAATGGACAAAGACTTCGAAAATATCACGGAACTAAGAAAAATAATCCTATAATATTTCCAAAACAAAATCAGCGTTAATCTCAACCAATAATTATCTATGCCTCTCCGCCTTCGGATGCTCATGTCCCAACCTTTTCTTATTCTTAAGATATTCAATATGTTTTTCTTTCTCCTTCAAAAATTTACCCAAATCAAGTTTATGCTCATCAATCATCTTCGACGCATGAATTCCCCCCAAAAAATGAGGCATAATAATATACGTCGCTCCCTTCCTGTACAACTCATTCGCCTCCTCAATATTATGAGAAATAGCCATTATAATTACCTTCTTATTTATTCGTCTCACTTTATCAATCAACAACAAATTCGTAGCAAACTCAGGTATCGTCGAAACAATCATTTTAGTTTCAATCAAATTCATTTCACTCAAAAATTCCTCATCATCCACGTCCCCATATCGACACTCAAATCCATTTTTAGTCAACTCAAGAATCGTTTCCGGATTATAATCAACAACCAAAACTCTCTTTTTCAATTTCTCAAAAGATTGCAACAAGTCATAGCCAATCCGGTTATACCCAAATAAAACAACATCATAATTTTCAAACTCCTTCTTTCCCTCAATAAATTTCTTCCTTTCAAACACGCTAAGATACTTCGAAAAATAAGGATACATTTTATCAGAATACATAATAAGATAAGTCGAGCCAAAAATAGTTATCAAACCCACAATAGTAACAAGCGACAATATCTCATTACTCAAATGCCCGACGCTAACTCCCAACGCTACAAGAATCAAAGAGAACTCACTTATCTGAGCAACAGTAAAACCCGCCTGAAACCCAGTCTTTTTCCTATACCCCAAAATTCCCATCAACACCATCACAATCAAAGGATTACCAATCAAAATAAACAACGAAAAAATTATCGCCGGAACAATAAGCTCGCCCATACTCCCAAAAACCATCTGAGAACCAAGGATAACAAAAAACAAAATAATGAAAAAATCCCTCAAGGGTTTCAACTTCGAACTAATCTCATAATGAAACGGGGACATCGAAAGAGCAACTCCCGCAACCAACGCACCAATTTCCATCGAAAACCCAATGTGATGAAACAACGCCGCCAACCCCATTCCCCATCCAATCGAAAACAAAAACAAAAACTCCTGAGACTTCGCAAAAAACGTAGACAGGCTCGGCAAGATATAAACACTAATCAAAACAAAAAAACCAATCAACAAAAGCCCAACAACAAGAAACTGAATAGAAAGCTCACTCAATTTAAACCCACTCGAAAAAGAAGAAATCACCATCAACAAAATTATCGCAAAAATATCCTGAACCAACAAAAATCCAATCGAAATTTTCCCATACAATCTCTCCGTATCTTTCTTGTCAGACAAAAGTTTCATTATTATAATCGTACTACTAAACGTAAGAGCTATCGCAATATACACCGAAACAATCACGGAAAAACCCAATAGCCTACTTATCAAAAAACCAAACAAAGAAGTAAAAACAATTTGCCCAATCCCAGTTACCAAAGAAACTTTCCCAACTTCCTTAATTACTTTAGGACTCAAACTTATACCCACAATAAAAAGAAGAAACGTCACCCCTATTTGCGAAAATACCGAGATAGTCTCTGTAGATTTAATAACATTTAAAAAATAAGGACTAACAATTATTCCCGCCAAAATATAACCAATAATCAAAGGTTGCCTCAACAGCCTCATTATCCCCGCAATCAAAACAGTTATTCCAAGGATTATGCTTAGTTCTATAAATACTTCCATATTATCATTTCCTCTTCAGCCGAGAGTTCTTATGAACATCCGATTTAATATGCTCCATCAACTTCTTACGATGCTCTCTCAACTCAGCCTGAAAAGTTTTTTTGTAAATATATTTTCCAAACGATGTGAAAAAATAAAATGCCATCCCTATTCCGAAAAAAGAAAAAAACATCGTAAATATCTTTCCAGCATCCGTTTGCGGAACAACATCCCCATAACCCACCGTAGTCACAGTAGCGACGGCAAAATACATAGAATCAAGATATCTCCACTCTTCGACATAAGAATAAACACACGACCCACCAAGTAACAAAACAAAAAACAAAACAATCGCAAATGTAAATTTTTTATGTATATTCATTTTATTCACTAATCTATCCTCTATCTTCCACAGATAAAAATATTTTTAAATGTATGCGTATCTCAGCCCCATGTACAGCCCTGTGATATATGTCACCGAGAGCACATAAAACTACCATCCATACTTATGCCCGAAAACAATTTTCTCAAGATAAACAATTCCCTCAGAAACATCATAACTAAAAACAACTCGCAACTTTCCAATCCTAATTCTACTGCTCCCAGAAAAATTATATTTCATATGCTTATATCTTGAAGGGTCATTTGAAACTTCCCCTAATTTGTCCTTAACTTTTTGCCACATCACAACATCAAGCTTCCCAAAATCCTTTTCAAACTGTTTCGTGTAAGTCAACTTATAACTCATCAAAATCGCCAAGTTCACCATTCTTTATTTCTTCTTTTGCCTTCACATACGACTCAACAAATTCCTCGTCGCCAATCAAAGTCAACGACTCAATCCTATCCTGAATCTCTATCATCAAACTCCTTAAATCATTAATAACACTCATATCAACACAAACTTGTCCTTCCATAAAACAAATCAGAAACCAACATTCTTATACTTTTCGCTTCTCTACAGTATCTCCGATACTTATAAACAAAAACAAAACCCCAAAACAAAATCTGTGTTTATCTGTGTTTATCTGTGTTTATCTGTGTGCCATTATTGGTATACGTTACACAATTTACGCAAAACGCCGTCGTCAAAATTTCATTCGCCACAAAAATTACAGATTTAAAATTAAACCGTAACAAATCACTCAAGAATTACGAATTTTCATCGGAGATACTATCTCTAAAATTCGACAACTTCCTCTAAAGAGCAAAGCTCTCTAAATGACAAATCAAAAATTTGACCTCTAAAGCCGAAGGCTCTAAAATCTAACAGCACTAGCGCCCTGGCTCGAACTCATCCCCAACCCAACCCCAAACGCCCGCCTCTCAACCTCACCAACAACCTCACTCTCTTTCAAACCAAACGAAGCAATCTTCAAACCACACCCAGCCTTCCGACAAATCTTAACATTCTGAATAACCCTTCCCAATCTCAAAGCCTTCACTATCCCCTTCATCCTAGAAATTTCCGAAACATCCACAACAAAAACAATCCCCCTGTCCCTAGCCATCTTAGCAACAACATGATTAATCCCAGAATCCCTCTGCTTCAAATTCCCCCGACCAGTCTTACATTCCACCGAAACCAAATAATCAACCTTCAAAGTCTCAACAACCCGACGATTAAACACATCATCCCCACCCATAACACCAATCTTCTTTCCAGACTTTTTAAGCGATTCAATAATTCGCCTAGCCTCCTTTTCATTACAATCCAACAAATACCCGTCACAAGAATCTTCCTTCAAAACTTCCGACTTAAACTTAACCTTCTTTAAGTAAATCGAATCTTCTGTTCTAAATAAATTTATATCTTTCATATTACAAACTATCCAAAGGACTTTTTATATTCT
>JAHIEP010000048.1 GCA_018901375.1 Nanobdellota archaeon | reverse complement strand
CCTGTTTTTTTAATAATTTTTAAGATGTTTCCTTCCAGCTCGCCGTTGAATTCATCGATGTTGACTTCGGCTTCTACATAATCTCCAGCGTCGATGTTTGGGTGTGCTCGTTCGCCTGGTGCTACGAATCCTTTTAGAGAGAGGTTTCCGGTTCCGTCGGCTAGGCCGAAAATTGTTGGTCCGCCGGTTTGGATTACTTTTTCAATTAGTCCCATGATGACGACGTTTTTTTTCATTTGTTTAGAGCCGATGCTATCAATAGACATTTGTTTCGCTGGTTCGTATCTTGGTTTGTTCATTTTAATCTTAGAAGTTTGCTCAGTTATAATGTGAGCTCGGTCCTTTCATTTTATATAATTGTTAGGGGATGAGGGTTTAAAAAGTTTTGTGAGGGTCATTTGCGAATGGATGACTCTTTCTAATGAAAGGATGGCTCAAAAAATCTTTGATTTTTTGGATGGCTCAGCTTCGCTGGATGGCTCAGTCGCTTTGCGACTGGATGGTTCGTCGGCTTTGCCGACGGATGGCTCAAAAAATCTTTGATTTTTTGGAGAGCTCACTGAGATGGAGAGCTCACTGCGGTGGAGAGCTCACTGAGATGGAGAGTTCACTGCGGTGGATGGCTTGGGGAAGTGGTGGGGAGTTTGTTGCGTTAGAAGGAAAATGATTTATGACCTTATTTTATAATAGTAACAAACGTAAAATTTATAAAGGTGATTTTATTCTTTGTCGTATGAAAAAAGATACTCTTGAATTAGATTGTAAGAAAATGTTTGGTGACGAAGTTGGAGCTAGATTATTTAAGGCAATGTTGAGGGTTGCATGGAAAAATTTTAGTGTTAATGTTGGTTGGAATGATCATCAAGTTAGTGTTTCTCGTTCGTCTAGTTATCGTGGGAGAGTGTTTGATTTTAGCGATGATTATTCTCATTTGGTTATGCCTAATGGGGGCTTGAGAAGTATTAATAGTTTAACTTACGCGGATATTAGAGAGTGTGTTCCTGGACCTCCCAAAATTAATACTGGATATTGTCATGCTAAACCTTGTAAGAATGTCGACCCTGAATTTTTATCTATTATGAATGGTGTTTTTGACAGGTCTTAGGTTTGTGGTAATGTTTTAAAAGTTTGATTTGTAGATTTTGATATGGAAGAAATTGATTTTGCTGGGATTGAGAAGAAGTGGCAGGATAGATGGGCGGCTGAGGGAGTTTTTGAGGCGAAAACTCCGGGAGCCGGGAGCCGGGAGCCGGGAGCCGGGAAGGGTCCTTATTATGTTTTGGAGATGTTTGCTTATCCGTCGGGGGAGGGGTTGCATATGGGGCATGCTTTTAATTTTGTGATTGGGGATGTTATTGCGCGGTTTAAGATGATGCAGGGATTTAATGTTTTGCATCCGGTTGGTTATGATTCTTTGGGTTTGCCGGCGGAGAATGCGGCGATTAAGGTTGGGACGCATCCTGCAGATTATACTAATACTAATATTCCGAATTTTATGAAGCAGCAGAAGGGGCTTGGTTTGAGTTATGATTGGTCGAGGATGGTTTCTACGGCGTCGCCGGATTATTATAAGTGGGACCAGTGGATTTTTTTGAAGATGTTGGAGAAGGGGTTGGCGTATCAGAAAGTTTCGGCTGTGAATTGGTGTTCGAAGTGCAATACGGTTTTGGCGAATGAGCAGGCGCAGAGTGGGAGCTGTGATTTGTGTGGGACTAAAGTTGAGATGAAGCAATTGAAGCAATGGTTTTTTAGGATTACTGATTATGCGGATGAGTTGTATTCGAATCTTGATAATATGAATTGGCCGGAGAAGACTAAGGCTATGCAGAGGAATTGGATTGGGAAGTCGCATGGGACGGAGATTGATTTTTTGATAGAAAATCAATCTGGGGTTTCGGGGTTTCGGGGTTTCGGGGTTTCGGATGAGTTGGGTGGCAAAGGGGAAGGGGAAAATGGTTCGCGGATTCACGCGGATTCACGCGGATTGGGGATTGGAAATGTTGTGATTGTGCATGGATGTCCCGGGGATGAGGAGAAATCTTTGAATCCAGAAACTAGAACTTATGACAAACATTGGATTCCTTGGATTAGAAAAAATTTAAAAGAGAGTGAGATTGCTGTTGAAGTTCCAATGATGCCTGTTCCATGGAAAGCTCGCTATGATGATTGGAAAAAGGAATTTGATAAGAAGGTTGATGTTAATGAGAATAGTGTTTTGATTGGCCACAGTTGTGGTTGTTCTTTTTTGGTTAGATGGTTAAGGGAGGCCAAGAAAAAGGTGAAGAAATTAATTTTGGTTGCGCCTTGGAAAATTGCTGAATCTGGAGGAGCAGAGAAGGGATTTTATGATTATGAAATTGATAAAGATATTGGGAAGAGAGTTGGCAATATTGTGATATTTTCTTCCGATGATGAAGAAGAAGATGGAAAGAAGAGCGCGGTTATATTTAGGGATGCGTTGGGTTGTAAGATTGTGGAACTTAAAGAGCATGGGCATTTTACCCAGGGAGATATGGGGACTGAGGAATTTCCTGAGTTGCTTGATGAGATTATTGAACCGCGGACTCTCGCGGACTCTCGCGGACAGGGGAAGGTTTGGAAGATTTTTACGACTCGGCCGGATACGATTTTTGGGGTTACGTTTATGGTTGTGTCGGCACAGCATTCTCGGTTGGATGAGTTGGTTATTGAGGAGCAGAGGGGGAAGGTTGAGAAATTTTTGTCTAGGATTAATAGTGTGAGCGAGAAGGATGTTTCTAATTTGGAGAAGGAGGGGGTTTTTAGTGGGTCTTATGCTGTGAATCCAGCGACGGGGGAGAGGGTTCCGGTTTGGATTGGGAATTTTGTTGTTGCGGATTATGGTGCTGGGATGGTGATGGCGGTTCCGGCGCATGATGCTCGGGATTTTGAGTTTGCTAAAAAATATGGGATTTCGATTAAGGAAGTTGTGGCGGATGAAGAAAATGGCACACAGATAAACACAGATAAACACAGATTAGACGAGGCTTTTACTGGTGTTGGGAAGTTGATTAATTCTGGGGAGTTTGATGGTTTGGATAGTGTTGAGGCGAAGGAGAAGATTTCGGATTGGTTGATTGAGAAGGGTGTTGGGCGGAGGGTTGTGAATTTTAAATTGCGGGATTGGGGGATTAGTCGTCAGAGATATTGGGGGACGCCGATTCCGGTTGTGCATTGTTCGGAGTGTGGGGTTGTTCCCGTCGCTGAAAAAGACTTGCCGGTTAGGTTGCCGAAGGAGGTTAAGTTTGGGGAGGGGAATCCGTTGGAGAGTGCGGAGGATTGGTTGAATGTTAAGTGTCCGAAGTGTGGGGGGGAGGCTCGTCGGGAAAGTGATACGATGGATACGTTTGTGAATTCGTCTTGGTATATGATGAGGTTTTGTGATGCGCATAATGATAAGGAGATTTTTGATAAGGCGAAGGTTAAGTATTGGTGTCCGGTTGATTTTTACGTCGGTGGGGCTGAGCATGCTTGTATGCATTTGATTTATTCTAGGTTTTATGTAAAGTTCTTGAGAGATTTGGGATTGATTGATTTTGATGAACCGGCTGTTCGATTGTTTCATCAGGGTATGATTAACGATGAGAAAGGTGAGAAGATGAGCAAGTCGAAAGGGAATGTGGTTGAGCCGTTGGAGACGATGGCGAAGTATGGGGTTGATACGACTCGGTATTTTTTGTTGTCGATGGCTGCGCCCGATAAGGGATTTAATTGGAGTGATAAGGAAATTGCTGGGTCGCAGAGATTTGTTAGGAAGGTATATGAATTTTTTGCGAGTAATGAAGTTAAGGATATGGGGGATGGGTTTGAGGATTCGGCGGAGGTTTTGTCGAGGGTGAATTTGGCTATTCGGGATGTTGGCGAGGGAATTGAGAAGATGGAGTTGCGGGCGGTTACGATTAAGTTGAAGGAGTTGTTTAATTTTTTGGGGAAGCAGGATAGGGTTAGTAAGGAGAGTCGGGAGAAGGCTTTGAAATTGTTGGTGCCGTTTTGTCCGCATGTGTGCGAAGAACTTTTTGAAGTTCTTCGAGGGAATAGGAAGCAGGTAATAGGAAATAGGGACTTTGTTTCTTTGGCTTCTTGGTCTAAGGTTGATGAGAGTAAGATAGGTGTTAGGCGTAAGGAGTTAGGTGTTAGTTTGAATGAGGGGGTTATTGAGAGGATTAAGAAAGTTGTTTCGGATAATACCGAGGCTGTTTATGTTTATGCTATGCCTTTTGAGGTTTCTAAGATTGACGGTTCGAAGATTTCTGAGGAAGTGGGGAAGAAGGTCACGGTTTTTTCGGTTAGTAATTCTGAGAAGATTGATCCGGAGAATGTGGCTAAGAGGGCTAAACCTGGGAAGCCTGCGATTTATGTTTGCAAATAGGAAAAATGGAATATGGATGACATGTTACCCTTATCTATTTATTTTTAAATTTGGTTGGGGCATGCTAATTTTGTTTTGTTGGTGGACTTGGCTTAGTGAGTTTTTTATGAACGGACTTACATGGACTTTGATGGACTTACATGGACTTTTGTTTTGTAGGTTTATTCTTTAAGCTTTGTTGTGAGATAATTATATAAAGTATAATTGATACTGTATTTTATGAAAAAGGGTGATGTTAAGAATGGTTCTGTTTATCGGTCTATTCGTGGGGAGCGGTCGTTTGGGCAGATAGCTGCGGATGGGATTGCGAAGTGGGCGGGGAGTTGGACTTTTATAATTTCGTTTTTCGTTTTTCTTGGGATTTGGATAGCGACGAATGGAGTTTTTGTTTTGAAGTACGTCGCTGGTGGGCAGGTTGATATTTATCCATTTATTCTTTTGAATTTAATTTTGTCGTGTTTGGCGGCGATTCAGGCTCCGGTGATTTTGATGAGTCAGAATAGGCAGGCACAGAAGGATAGGATGAAGGCTGAGTATGATTATAAGGTGAATAGGAAGGCAGAGAAGGGGATTGTTGAGATTTTGGAGAAGTTGGAAAGGATTGGGAAGGCTAGGCGTTAGCTATTAGGTGTTAGATATTAGGTGTTAGATATTAGGTGTTAGGTGTTAGGGGTTAGGTGTTGGGGGTTAGGTGTTAGGGGTTTTGGGAAGTGTGTTGTTTGGGATATATGTTTTTACTCTAAAATTGCTTTGATTCTTCGGACGCCTGAGTCGCTTGATTCCTCTTTTATGATTTTGAAGTGTCCGAGTTCGGAGAGGTTTTGGACGTGTGGACCGGCGCAGATTTCTTTGGAGAAGAGATAATTTTAAATAACTTCTTTTATTTGAGTGGTTATGGTAGAAAGCAATAATGTGAAAAAGTTAAAATTGAAAATAGCTCGGGCTTTGAAAAAATATGGAATTAAAAAGGCTGGGGTGTTTGGGAGTTTTGTTCGCGGTGAGGAGAAGGCTTCTAGTGATATTGATATTTTGGTTGAGATACCTGAAAGAATTAATTTGTATGGAGTTATAGGAATTAAGTTTGAGTTGGAAGATGTGTTAGGTAGGAAGGTAGATTTGGTGGAGTATAAGTCGATAAGACCTGAGCTTAGGAAGGAGATTTTGGGCGAAGAGGTTCGGATAATATGAGGAAGGAGAATATGTATTTGAAAGATATTCTAGAGAGTATTTCTAATATTATGGAATTTGTTAAGGGATTTTCTAAAGAGGATTTTATGGGAGATAAAAAAACTCAGAGTGCTGTTGTTAGGGAATTGGAGATAATTGGCGAGGCTGTTAAAAATATTTCTGAAGAGACTAGAGAAAAATATCCTGAGATTGAGTGGAGGAATATTGCTGGTGCGAGAGATGTTTTTATTCATGGATATTTTAAAGTTGATAATGAAAGGGTTTGGGATGTTGTTGAAAATTATCTTAAAGGTTTGAGGGAGAAGATTGAGAAAATAGACTTGTAATTATTTTAGTTATTCCAATATTGCTTTGATTCTTCGGACGCCTGATCCGCTTGATTCTTCTTTTGTGATTTTGAAGTTGCCGAGTTCTGAAGTATTTTTTACGTGTGGGCCGGCGCAGATTTCTTTGGAGAAGTTTCCGATTGTGTAGACTTTTACTTTATCTCCGTATTTGTCGTCGAAGATTCCTTGTGCGCCTTGGGTTTTCGCTTCTTTGGTTGTTAGTTCTTGGAGTTCTACTGGAATTGCTTCTTGAATTTTTTTGTTGATTAAATCTCCAATTTGTTGCTTTTCTTCTGATGTTAGTTTTCTATCTAGGTTGAAATCGAATCTTAGTCTTTCGGCTGTTATGTTTGCTCCTTTCTGAAAGATGTTAGGGTTTTTTAGGACGACTCTTAGGGCTTGGTTTAACAAATGGCAGGCGGTGTGGAGTTTTGTTGTGGCTTCAGAATTGTCTGCTAGGCCTGACTTGAATTTTCCGGCGGATGCTGTTCTTGAGAGGGTTTGGTGGTTATCGAATTCTTTTTCAAAATCTTTTCTATCCACTTGTATGTTTTTTTCTTTTGCTAATTCCATTGTCATTTCAATTGGGAAACCGTACGATTGGAAAAGTAGAAAGGCTGTTTTGCCGTCTATGTCTTTGTCTGAGTTTTTATTGAAGACTCTTAATCCTTTTTCTAGGGTTTTTTCGAATGCTTCTTCTTCTTTGTTTAATTCATCTATTATTGTTTGTTTGTTTGTTTGAAGGTGTTGATAGTCGTCGTAAATTTTTAGAATTTCTTTTACTAGTGGTGTTGTTAGGTCTGCATCTTTTGGAATGTCAAGATTTTTTGCGTATCTGATTGCTCTCCTGATTAATCTTCTTAAGATGTATCCTTGCTCGGTGTTGCTTGGAGTGACTCCGTCGGCGATTATGAAAACTGCGGCTTTGATATGGTCGGCGATGATTCGCATTTCTTTTTCGTTTCCTTGATATGTTTTTTTTGAAAGCTTTTCTATTTGTTTTATGATTGGTTGCCAGATGTCTGCCAGGTAGTTGTCTTCCAATCCATTTAAGATTGTAATTGTTCTTTCGACGCCGCCGCCGAAATCGATGTTTTTTTGTTTTGCTAAATTGTAATTTCCTTCTTTGTCTTTTTGATATTGCATTAGGACGTCGTTTCCGATTTCTACCCAGTTCTCGTTTTCGGGGTCGAATGTTTTTGGTGCTGGTATCGAGTTGTCTTTCCAAAAGAACATTTCTGTGTCTGGTCCGCATGGTCCTACCCCTGTCGTTTCCCACCAATTATCTTCAAGGAATGCGATTCTTTCTTTTGGGATTCCGATTGATTGCCAAACTTTCGCTGATTCTTCATCTTTCGGTGCATTTTTGTTTCCGCCGAAGCAGGTTACGGCATATCTTTCTATTGGAATTTCTAGGATTTTTGTGTGGAATTTGAAGGTCATTTTTATTGCGTCTTCTTTGAAGTAGTCGCCTAAAGACCAGTTACCGAGCATTTCGAAGAAGGTGTGATGGGTTGTGTCTCCGACTTCATCGATGTCTCCGGTTCTGATGCATCTTTGGACGTTGACTAATCTTTTTCCTTGAGGGTGTGGCTCGCCTAGTAGGAAGGGGACAAGGGGATGCATGCCGGCGGTTGTGAAGAGGACTGTGGGATTGTTCTCTGGGATTAGTGATAAGTTCTGGATTTGGGAATGGTCTCTCGACTTGAAGAATTCGATGTATTTTTTTATTAGTTGTTTACGGTTCATAATCTGGTTTTTGGTTTTTAGTTCTTGGTAATTGGTAAGAAAGGAGGCTTTTAAAATTTATTGACGTGTGGTGGTTGTTAATATTGTAATTTTGGAGACGGTAGACTTTTAAACTGTTTAAACTATGTTTAAACATGAAACAGGAACTTGTTAAGTCGGTTGTTAAGCTTGGGAATTCGGCTTGTGTGATGTTACCTAAGGGTTGGGTTAATGGGAAAGCTAAGGTTGTTTTAGTCGAAGAACCGATTAATATTAAGAAGGATATTTTTGAGATTTTGGGAGATTGTTTGGATAAGGTTGTCGGGATTTATTTGGTTGGGAGTTATGGGAGAGGAGATTTTACTGACGATAGCGACGTTGATGTTTTGGTTGTGACTAGTGGAATTGATAAGAGAATTGAGAAAGGTAAGTATGAGATTATTTTGATTTCGGCTGACAAGTTAGAGAAGCAGTTGGAGAAAAATGTTTTGCCGTTGTTGCCGATGATTAAAGAGGCAAAGGGAATTATTAATGATGAGTTTATTGAGAAATATAAGAAGGTTGAATTGACTAGGAAAAATTTGAAGTTTCATTTTGAGACTAGTCGGTCGGCGATGAAGGTTGTTAAGGAAAATTTGAAATTGTCTGAAGAGATGGGGACAAAGGAAGGGGCGATTGCTTATTCTTTGGTTTTGAGGATGAGAGGGGTTTATATTATTGATTGTATTATGAAGAAAAAAATGTGGAGTCGGAAGGAGTTTTTAAAATTGGTTAGGGATGTTTCGGGGTCTGGAGTTATTTATGATATGTATGCGAAAGTTAAGATGGATAAAAAAGTTGGTAATTTATTAGAGGTTAAGGATGCTTGGAGGATGCATGATTGGATTTTGGAAAAATTGATTAAACAGGAGATTTTGATAAAGAAGAATGAAAAGAAGTAAGCGATTAAGAAAAGGTATTGAGTCTTTGGAGAGACAGCGTGATATTCATTTGGAGAAATTAGAAAAAGTTATTGAAGAAGGAGACGAATATCTAATTAATTATTATAAGAAAGAGTTGGAGGGGATTGAAATTGAGAAAGAGAAGAAGAAAGAATTGTTGGACAGATGACTATCTATTTAATTGTCTAAGTTTTTCTTGGATTTCCAGTAGTTCATTTTCTATCATGTCTTGTCTCGAATTTTTTTTGATTGGTTCTTTTCTTGATTCTTGCTGTTCTATTATTTGAATTTGAACTGTTTTTGGGATTTTTGGCGTCGGTGTTTTTTCTTGGATTGATTTTATGTCGGATTGAATTATTGTTAATAGTTTGTAGAGTTGTTTTTTTAGGTCGCTTTTTTGTCTTGCTAAAACTTTTAAGTTGTTGAGTCGTTTTAGGGTTTCTAGGAGATGGACTTGGTTCATTAAGACGTTTGATTTGTTTTCTCTGTAGTTTTCTGTAGAGATAGATATGTAGAGGTCCTCTTCGGTGGCCATTATATTTGCTCGAAGATACCGGCGTCTATTTCGGCTAGTCTAGATTTGATTTGTTCTACGTCTTCGGTCCAACCTTTTAGTTCTACTTCTTCTTGTGATTTTACGTCTTTTATTTTTTTTAGGACGGATTCTATTTCTTTAACTTTGTCCTTGATATGTTCGAAGTTTTTTTGTGCGGATTGGAATTTGTCTATTCTAATAAAGATTGGTTCTCGTTGCTCGATTTGTCCTCCGGTGTTTGGGGTATGTTTTTGCCAAGTTGTCGTTGGTGTTTTTGAAATTGTTTCTTTTTTTGGTAGGTCTGGTATTGGACCGGTGCTGTTTGCGTCTGCGATTGATGATTGCATTCCTTGATAGGTTGTTTGTTTCTTAGAAGGCATTGAGGGAATCATCGATTCCCTTTCTGGCTCTTCTGTAATGTGTAAATCTTTTGGGATTTCCACGTGTACCTCTTCTTCTCCAGGAGATGGCATATCGGCAACTGCAGATTTTACCATTTCTCGATTAAGATTTTCATTCTTGGAATTTGGAGGAAAGGAAGGTAATTCGGGTAGTGAATGTGCTGGTTCGTCGACGGTGGGAATGTCTGTCTTTGGAAGTTCTGGTAACCTGGATGTAGTAGGTATAGAAGGTATTTCTTCCTTTTTGTTAAATAATCCCATGGTGTTGGTTAATCAATTTCTTTTTTATAGGTTTATATTAACTTTATAATGACATGCTTCAGAGACGCTTCGCTTCAGAATGAGTTGGCTTCAGAATGCTGTTGGCGGATGAGAAGGGTTGGTTAATTCGGGATGGAGCTTTTAGAGAAAGGTATTTAAATGAAATTTATTTTTGTTAAGGATGCAAGTTAAACTTCTACACGATCTCGTCGAAGAAATGGCTGGGGAGAATACTGGAAGAATTGTTGAGATATTATTTGGGAAGAGGGATGTTAATGAATTTAGTATTGCTAAGAAGATGGAATTGACGATAAATCAGGTTAGGAATATTTTATATAAGTTGTCTGCTGATGGGCTTGTTACTTTTATTAGGAAGAAGGACAAGCGGAAAGGTTGGTATATTTATTATTGGACGCTGAAGACGGAGAAGTGTTTGGTTAGGTTGGAGAAATCTTTGATGGATAAAATTGATGGACTTAAACATCTTTTGGATAGTAGAGAGACGAGGCGGTTTTATTCTTGTAAATCTTGCGCTATTGAGGTTGGTGAGGAGAAGGCTTTGGAGCATGGGTTTAGTTGTGAGGAATGTGCGGAGGTTTATGATTTGTCGGATAATAGTGGGTCGATTAGAGATACGAAGTCGAAGATTACTCGAGTTGAAAAAGATTTGACTTTGATTCAGGGCGAGCTTGTTCTTCTTAGAGCGAAGATTGCTAAGAAGAGAGCTAAGGAGGATAAGAAAATGGATAAGGAAGAGGCTGATAGGAAAGTGTTGATGAAGGGAATTAGGGCGGAGGCTAGGAAGAAAGTTGCGAAGGCTAAGGCTTTGGGGAAGACTGTTAAGAAAAAAGTTTCTGTGAAAAAGAAAATTGTGGCTAAAAAGGTCGTCGCTAAAAAGAAAATTGTGGCTAAAAAGGTTGTCGCTAAAAAGAAAGTTGTGACTAAAAAGTTGTCTGTTGTTAAGAAGAAATTGAGTTTGGCTCAGAAGTTAAAGAAGAGAATTTCTAGGAGGAAGTAATGAGAAAGGGATTTTTGTCTACGTATACTGGAGTTTTGATTGCGGTGAATGTTGTTGCTTTTATTTTGGCTTTTTTGTTGATAGGTGTTTATGGGGAGGAGAAAGTTGTTTCTTGGATTGCTTTGATGCCGTCGGTGATTCTTGCTGGAGGGGGGCTTTGGACTTTTTTGACGAGTATGTTTATGCACGCTGGGTTTGGGCATTTGTTTGTGAATATGGTTTCGTTGATGTTCATTGGAAATTTTGTTGAGAAGTTGATTGGGAAGAAGCGGTTTCTTTATTTATATTTTGTTGGTGGGCTTTTTGCTGGGTTGTTGTTTGTGTTGGTTGCTTTTTTTACTGGGATGGATTTGAATGTTTATGCTGTTGGTGCTAGTGGTGCGATTTTTGCTCTTGGTGGTTTGTTGGCGGTTTTGACTCCGAGGTTGCCGGTTTTGGTTTTCTTTGTTATACCGATGCCGATGTGGGCGGCGATGATATTTTTGATGTTTGGAATTTGGGCTTTGTCGCTGGGGCTTGGTTTACCGATTGGTAATGTTGCTCATTTGGGTGGGTTGGTTATTGGGCTTGGGTATGGATTTTATTTGAAGAAGAAGTATCCGAGGAAGACGAAGATGATTAGTAAGTATTTTGCGAGATAAATTAAAAATTTATCTCGAGGTGATAGGTCGCTTCGCTTGTGGGTAATAGGTAATAGGTTTAATATTGGACAACTTCGTTGTCAATTATTTTTGCTTGTTCGATTGATTGAGTAGTTTTAAATAGTTCTAAGTTGTTTTTTGGTTATGGTGACAACTGGTGATGTTTTGAATTGGGTGATTGGATTGTTGGTCTTTTTGACTGGGTTGATGTTGTTAAAGGAGCTGGGGTATTTGTGATGGGAACGAAGTGGATTGATATTTTGTTGATTGTTTTTGGGTTGTTTATGGCTTATCAGATAATTTTGTATTTGTTTGGGGGAAGTTGGACTATGGATACTATAACGCTTGGTTTGCAGTTTGTTATTATAACTATATTATGGGTATTGAGTTTTGAGGTTGTTAAAAATGGTTTCAGAATTAAAGGGATAGATAGAAAGTTTGATGGACATGTAAGATGGCATAAATCTAGGGAAGGTGCTAGATGAAGAGGGAGAATTTTTTTGTTGGGCAGTATAAAAAGTGTTGGGAGTTTTTTAAAGAGTGTCGGTGGTATATGGTTTTTGTCGTCGGTGTTTTTGCTTTGTTGTTTTTGATTGGGTTTCTTTTTCCGTTTTTTTTCAGGGCTGAGATTTTTGCTTTTATTGAGGAGATGATTAAGATGCTTGAAGGAAAGGGGATGTGGGAAATTGTTTGGATGATTTTTTCTAATAATATGAAGGCGAGTTTTATGGCGATTGTTTTTGGGATTGGGTTTGGTGTTGTGCCGTTGGTGACGACTGTTGTTAATGGATATTTGTTGGGGTTTGTGGCTAGGGAGGTAGCGATGGAGGAAGGGATTTCGGTTTTGTGGCAGTTGTTTCCTCATGGGATTTTTGAGTTGCCGGCTGTGATTTTTTCTATTGGGATTGGGATGAGGGTCGGTGTTTCGGTGTTTCGGTGTTTCGGTGTTTCGGGTGGGAAGCGTAAAAAGCTTGGTAGTGCTAAGGGAGTGGGCTATGTGTTTAGGGAGGGGTTGAGGTTTTTTGTTTTTGTGGTTTTTCCGTTGCTGTTGGTGGCTGGGATTATTGAAGGAGTTTTGATTGCTATTAGTGGTTAGTCGTTAGCTATTAGCTGTTAGTACGATTTTATTAATTAGTTTTTTGTGTGAAAATTAAAAAAGTACATAAGAAATTGACCGCGGACAAACGCGGACTTGCGCGGACCTTGTTTGGTGATGTAGATAATATTTTAAAGTATTTTTGATTGGGTTGTTTATGAATATTTTGTATGGGGTTGCTGGAGTTGGGTATGGACATTCGTCGAGGGCGATGCTTGTTATTCGGCATTTGGAGAAGGCGGGGCATAAGGTTAAGGTAATTAGTTATGGTGATGGGTATCGGGCTTTGAAGGATGAGTTTGATTGTATTGAGGCTAATAGTTTAGATTTGGTTTTTGATAAGGGAGTTGTAAAGAAAAGAAAGACGGTTTCGCGGAATGTGAAAAATGTTTCTAAGGAGCTTTTGAATTGGCCGAAGTTTCATAGGATGGTTAGGGTGTTTAAGCCTAGTGTTTGTATTACGGATATGGAGTCGATTGTGCCGATTATTAGTTATTGGAATGATATTCCTTTGATTAGTATTGATAACCAGCATGCTTTGACTAATTTGAGGATGAAGGTTCCGTTTAAATATTTGAAGGATTATTTTGTGGCGAAGAATATTGTGAAGCGGATAGTTAAGAGGGCAGATAAGTTTATTGTGAGTTCGTTTGGTGGGGCGAAGGTTCGGAAGAAGGGGACGGTTGTGATTCCTCCGATTGTTCGGGACGAGGTTACTAGGTTGAAGGTTAAAAATGGGAAGAAGATATTGGTTTATTTGTCTAAGAGTGATGAGGGGAGTCTTGATGTTTTGAGGGATTTTCCGGAGGAGTTTGTTGTTTATGGTTTTGATAAGGCGAAGAAGAAAGGTAATTTGCAGTTTCGGAAGAGGGGGAGTTTTTTGAGGGATTTGGCGTCGTGTAAGTGTGTGATTGGGACGGCGGGGTTTAGTTTGATGGGGGAGGCGATTTATTTAGGGAAGCCGTATTTGGCGATTCCATTGAAGGGGCAGTTTGAGCAGGTTTCTAATGCTTTGTTTTTGGAGGGGGCTGGGTTTGGAGGGTATTGTTTGGAGTTGAACGAGAAAGATGTTGGGAATTTTTTGTATCATTTGGGAAAGTATCGGGCTCGGTTGGAGGGGGCTAGTTTTGAGCAGGGGAAGTTATTTAGGACGATTGATTCTTGTTTGAGGAAGTTTGAGGGTCGGAAGGTTTGGGGGACTAGCTTTTAGCTTTTAGCTGTTAGCTTTTAGCTGTTAGGTGTTAGGGGTTAGGGCTTGTTTGAGTATCTAAATTTTTATTAAGTATTAATATTTTTAATTTATATGGCAAGAAAATTGTTTGATGTTTATTCTGTGCTTGGTCTTTTGGTTTCGGTTTTGCTATTGGTATTAATTATTTATTTCCGGGTGAAGTTCCTTTAATTTATTGTATATAATTTTTGTAAATGGATTTTGTTTTGGGTTGTGTAGTTTGCATGGGGGTGTTATAGTACGTGGATGAACGCGGATGAATTTTTGGGTTGGGTGTGTTGTTTGTTGGCTTGGTGGGGTTGTAGCTTGGCGAGTATAAAAATTGGGTGGGGAGATTTGGG
>JAHIEP010000047.1 GCA_018901375.1 Nanobdellota archaeon | reverse complement strand
TTTTTCCTCTTCTTGTTTTTCAAATTTTCCTCGCCTTTCAACCCACATGTTTAGATTTACGTAATTGTATTCACACTCGTCGCACATTTCTAGTCTCATTATTGCTTCGAAGTTTTCGCCCTCTTGGAATGTGAATTCATTAGATTGGACTTTCTGAGTTTGTCTTTGATTTTCGCTTCCAAAGATTTTCTTCATTATGTCTTCGCATTTTCCTTGACCTTGTTGGAAATAGTTTTGAAATATTCGTTCTGCGTTGACACTTTGTTTTGCTAGGGTTTCTGCGTTTGAGCTAGTTGGGTTTTCGTTGAAGTCTTCTGCTAGGGATTTTATTTCTTCGATTTTCGCTTCGATGTTTAATTCATCTTGCGGTCTTTTGAATTGGGTGTTGAAATGTAGTCTATATATAATGGAGCCTTCTTCTATCTCTTCTTTAGACACTCTTTTGTCTTCGTTGTCATCACCGAATTTCTTTTTTGTGAAGATTGATGGGTATGCCTCCATTCTTATTTGGATTCTTTTACCGTCGAATACTATTTTTCTCCAAACTGGAACTTCTTTGTCTAATTTTTTGTCATGGTCTTCGCCTTCGACCCAGACCCATTTTGTTGTTTCTACTGGTTCTCCTAAGACTTTTTTTATTTGTTCTTGTTTTACTATGCCACCCATGTCCCTGTTTGTTACACCGACTATTTCGTTTAGGCTTTCTCTGGCTGAGCTGACGTATATCATAAGTTGAGCATAATCGATGTTTCCGACTTCGTATTCTTTTGCAAAGTGTGTTAGTTTTTGCATTTCAGAATCGACTGTTTTTGAAGAATCTGTGGCTAGGACGGTTGGTAATAGGAGTAATGACAATAGAATTATTATGGTCACCTGTTTTCTCATTGTTTAGTTATGTTGTTTGTTTATTTAAATGTTTTTGTCGATGGGGCTTTGCGTCAAAACTAAATTAAAATTTAATTTCGGGAAAGGCTCATTGAGGTGAAGAGCTCGGCTTCGCCGGATGGCTCATCTGCGGATGGATGGCTCACTCCGTGGAGGCTTGGGCAAATGATGGTGATAGTTTAAAGTGAAACTTCGAGATAGTTAATCGATATGGCCGGGGCATAAAATTTTGTAATTAATTTTTTTTAATTTTCTTATACTGTTTAGGATTTGTTGTTCGTTTCCGCCTGAGAGGTCGGTTCGTCCTCGGCCGTTGTGGTGGAAGATTGTGTCGCCGGAGAAGAGGATGTCGTCGTAGAGGATGCAGAAGGAGTCTTGTGTATGACCTGGGGTTTGGATTGGTTTGAATTCTTTTGGTAAATCTTGTGGGTTTTTGTTTGTGATTATTTTTGCGTTTTTGAAAAGGTTGTTGTTGCCGACGTGGTCGTAGTGGTTGTGGGTTAGGATTAGGATTGAAATATTTTCTGGTTGGACGTTTAGTTTTTTTAGGTCTTTTAATAATTCTTGTTCGTTTTCTTTTGTTGAGGTGTCGATTAGGATGTTTTTGTCGTCGAGGTTTATTAGGTAGACTGTGCTTCCGAAGGTGTTGAAGTGGAGTTGGTGGACGTTTGGTTTTATTTGGTTTATCATTGGATTTGTAGAACAACCAAACTTATAAAGTTAATTTTGTTAGTAGTTATGAGTGGGACAGCTAACTGTCGGTGCCGGGTGAGACCCAAGGAAATGTAAAATGATTTCTGGTGCTGAGGAAGGTCCGCGCATCTCTCTTTCGTTTATTCGATTGAGAACAAAGGTATATGTGAAAACATAGCGTCGAGAGGCGTGGCTCTGGTATAGAGACGAGCCGATTTAGTTCGGATGGAACGAGCATCCTACCTGATGCAACTGTCTTGCGCAGGCTTAGTCAGATGTTAGCACAAACTTTCCGTTAGAGAAAAATCTTGATTTTTCTTTAGAGCTTCGCTTTAGAGCCCTCGGCTTTAGAAGCTATTGGAGTTTGACAGAACGTGGCCTATGTCCCACTCGCTATCTTTTCAAGATAGCTCGAGGTGTCAGGTATTAGGTTTGATATTAGACAACTTCGTTGTCGATTTTTAATGAGTTGGCGGGTTTGTTATTCTTGGTTGTGATAGTTTTCTATTTCTTTTTTTATTGTTTGGAGCATGTGATATTCCAGGTTTTCTATATCTTCGACTTTTACGGTTGGATATAACATGAAATATTGTCTATATACTTCTCCTTCAGATTCTTGTGAGAATCTGTAAAATTCTGAAAAATTGTTCATCATTAGTTCTAGAAGTTTGTGCCTGAATTGGCTCATTTTTATTTTATTTGATTTTTTTGGATTTTTGGATTTGTTTTTTGGGTTTATCCTGTATTGAAAATAAAAATGATTATCTTTTAGAAAAAGTTCTCCTCCAAATTCTATGTCTTTTACTAATCCCGTTAATTCTAATTCTCTCTTTATTTGATTTTCGAGATTTAGTATTTTTTGAGATTTTACCACTTAATAATTTTTGCTTTTAAGTATAAAAGAATTATGAGACTATAGTAGTAGGGATAGGCCTTGACCGACGAAGCCGGCGAAGATCGGGATTGCGAGGTTGTCGTCGATGTGGGGGAAAATTGTTTCGACTACGGTTGCCATTAGTGCCATTGGGATTATTATGTACCAGTTTCCTATTATGAAGTATCCTATGATTATGTCGACGGTGAATTCTGCGATGACGCCTTCCCACGCTGTGTCTTCGAGAGATTTTATCCAGTGTTTTCCAAATGCGATTCCAAACATTGCGGCGGCGGCGTCGCCGAGGACTGTCATTAGGATTACGGCGAAGGCTATTTTGAAATCGAAAAGGCAGAGGGCTAGAATCATTCCGAGGATGTAGTATACTTGGCCACCGAGGGAGTTTTCTTCTTTGGTTCGAAATAGGATATGGAAGACGGGGATTTTTTTCTTTCCTGTTATTCTGAAGAAATCTATTACGACGAAGAGGATGAGGACACTTAGGAGGTAGAGGATTGCGATTTTTGATGATTGGAAGAGTTTGAAAATTAACCAGTAGAAGAGGAGGTAGCCTAGGCCGAGGATGTGGATGAATTTTCTTCTGGCTTCGAATAGGAGGTTTGGCATGTGTGCATAAGATTAATATGGTATTTAATGGTTGTGTAATTTGATTTAGATGTAACTGGTATATTAATCAGAAGAGGTCCACGGATTTTCGCGGATTTTTTATCGTGGTTATGGGGCTGGGGAGAATCTACTCGCAATTTGCACCTCACAAAATATTTAGAAATTGGTTTGTTCGGAGCGAATTGTTCGCTCCCTACTTCGGTCGTTCGATTCTTATATGGGGCTGGGGAGAATCGAACTCCCTACACCACGGTCTTCAGCCGTGTGCTCTCCCAATGAGCTACAGCCCCATAGAAGAAAAGAGCTATTGTGACTTTTTAAGTTTGTTGATGGGGAAACTTAAAAACTAGTTTTTACCCAGTAGGCACATCTGGTGATGTGAGATTATTGATAAGAAGTTTTATAAATAAGTTTAACGGGAGTAGTATATGAAAAAAGGTGCGATGGAGTTGTCGATTGGGACGATTGTGATTATTGTGTTGGCTATGTCGATGTTGATTCTTGGGATGGTTTTAGTGAAGACAATTTTTAGTGGGGCGCAGAATGTTGTTGAAATGAATAATAATCAATTAGCGAAGGAAATGGCTAGTATTTATGGGCGAGATTTGGCCGTGGCTCTTTATCCAAATGTTGATATATACAAATTAAAACCTGGAGAAGCTGGTGCTTTTGCGGTTAGGGTTACGAATTTGCTTTCTGGGGATACTTCGGATGGTAAATTTTCTTACGAAACTACTGTGGATAATTTTGAGAAATGTAATTTTGGAGAGAGGGAAATATATGATTGGATGAGTGGGGAAAGTGGTACTATTGGGACTATTGCTCCAGCTGGAGAAGTTATTGAAAAGGTTTTACTTGATTTTCCAGAAGGAGTTTCTTTATGTAAATTTAGGGTTAGAGTAATTGTTAATTATGAGGGGAAGCCTATTAAGGATGGGCAGGCTCAGATGTATATTGAGTTGAAGGGGTAGAATTGTAAAGTTTTATTAATTGAGTTTTTGTAAGATAATTATGTTGAAATTGTATAATACGCTGACTAGGAAGAAGGAGGTATTTAAGCCGATTAAGGTTGGTAAGATTGGGATGTATGTTTGTGGGCCGACTTTGAATGGGATTCCGCATTTGGGGCATGCTATGAGTCAGATTTCGTTTGATGTTTTGCGACGATATTTGATTTTTTCTGGGTTTGATGTTGAGTTTGTTTCGAATATTACTGATATTGATGATAAGATAATTGCGGGGGCTAATGAGGCAGGGATTGGGATTGATGAGTTTTCTGAGAAGAATTTGAAGGCGCATACTGTGGAGTATGAGAAGTTGAATATTATGAAACCTGATGTTCAGCCTCGGGCTACTGATTATGTGAAGGATATGATTGGGCTTGTGAAGAAGTTGGAAAAGAAGGGTGTGACTTATTTGATTGAGGGCGATGGGGTTTATTTTGATATTTCGAAGTTTGATGATTATGGGAAGTTGTCAGGACAGAATGTTGAGGATTTGGAAGGTGGTAAAAGGGTTGCGGTTGATGGAAAGAAGAATAATGGGGATTTTGCTTTATGGAAGTTGGCTAAGGAAGGTGAGCCGTCTTGGGATTCTCCTTGGGGTGAGGGTCGTCCGGGTTGGCATATTGAGTGTTCGGCTATGAGTGAGAAGATTCTTGGGTTGCCGTTTGATATTCATGGTGGAGGAAGTGATTTGATTTTTCCGCATCATGAAGATGAAATTGCGCAGAGTGAGACTGGGTATGGGAAGGAGATGGCGAAGTTTTGGGTGCATAATGGGATGGTGACTGTCGGTGGGAAGAAGATGGGGAAGAGTCTTGGGAATTTTAAGAACATTGAGGATTTGGATTATGCGCCGATGGTGATTAGGTATTTTGTTGTTTCGAATCAGTATAGGAAGCCGTTGGATTTTTCGAAGACTGCGTTGGATGATGCGAGGAATTCTTATGAGAGGCTTAAGCGCCTTTGCCTTGCGGCTAAAGACGCTCGGAAGTCGGAAGTCGGAAGTCGGAAGTCGGAAGAAAAGGTGAATGAGAAATACTTGAAGATGTTTGAGAAGGAGATGGATGATGATTTGAATGCGCCTCGGGCTATGGCGGTTTTGTGGAAGTTGGTTCGTGATTCTGATGCTGATGGGAAGGTTGGGACGATTAGGAAGATGGATGAGGTTTTTGGGTTGGAGTTGTTGGATAAGGAGGAGGTTTTGATTCCGGCGAAGGTTCAGGATATTGTTGATGAGAGGGAGGGAGCTAGGGCTGGTAAGGATTTTGCTAGGAGTGATTTGCTACGAGATAGGTTGAAGGATATGGGATGGATTGTTCGGGATGGGAAGGATGGAGTTGAGGTAGAAAAGGGATGAAAAAGAATGAGGGGTTTGAGCCGAAGGGGGCTTCGGTTGTTTCTGTTGATAATATTAGAGAGTTGGGGTGATGGGAATAGAAAGTCTTAAAAACTTCATTGTATAGATTTATATAATGGAAGAAATGAATGTTTTACACTATCCAAGATTGGATTCTATTTTGATGGTTGAGAATGCTATTCAGAAATTTGAAGATTATCCTACTAGAATGGAGTTGTGGCGGGGATTGCCGAAGAAGATGCAGTATCAGACGTTTAAATTAATATTGAATTACTTGGAGGGTTCGAATAAGATTATGTTTGAGGAAGATAAGGTGGTTTGGATTTTTGCTAATAGTAAGAGGCTGAATGAGTTAATTGTGGGGGCAGTTGGAGTATGAAAAGAAAGGGGGCTATACTAAACACTAATATGGGGGAAATTGAGAATCCAGGTTGTCCATGTGATTGGCCCTGCGAGAGGCATGGGAAGTGTAGTGAATGCCAGGCTTATCATCGGGAGTGTGGGGATAGGACCTGTTGTGGGGCCTCTTGGCATACCCCTATTGCGATAGGGGCAAAGTGAAGTATAATAATATTTTTAAATTGATTTTTGATTAGGTTGTGATGAGTATTCATGACTTTGTTAATAATGCGGCTGCTAGTGTTATGAGTAAGAGTCCGACTGAAATTACTAATTGGGATAGGATATGCTGGGCGGTTACTAGGGGTGTTCATGAAGGACATAGTGACGCCTATAATCTTGCTCTAGGAGTTTTAAGAGGAACTAGGTGTGATGGGTTTTTTGATGGGTTAGTTGATGTTATTAAAGAAGGATATGGAAATTTTACTGGAGAATTAAAATGGGCTTGCGCATTTGCTTTGGAGAATAATGGGGCTGGTAATGAGGAAACTTGTGATATTGTTAATGCATACAAAGAAGCTTATCACTTTTGGTAATCATTTGTTTATATTGTTGCCGATAGTAAATTAAAGTGTTTTTGTGTTTGTTTTTTATGGATAAAATATCTAGGACAATGGAAATTTTGGGGAAGAGGTATCCACGTAGTACTACTACTTTGAATACTATGAGGGGGGAGGCTAGTGCTTTTGAAATTTTGATTTCTTGTTTGCTTTCTTTGAGGGCTCGGGATGAAGTTACGGATGTTGTTAGTCGTGATTTGTTTGCGGTTGCTAATACTCCTGAGGCGATTGTTGGTTTGGATGATGCGGAGTTGAAGAGGATAATTTTTCGGAGTGGGCATTTTAACAAGAAGGCTGTGGCTTTGAAGTCTGTTAGTCAGGATTTGATTGAGAGGTTTGATTCTCGGGTGCCGGAGAGTTATGAGGAGTTGATTTCTATTAAGCATGTTGGGCCTAAGACGGCGAATATTGTTTTGGCGTTTGCTTTTGATAAGTTGGTGATTCCTGTTGATGTGCATTGTCATCGGATTCCGAATCGGTTGGGGTGGATTGAGACAAAGACGCCGGAGGAGACGGAGGTTAGGTTAATGGAGATTTTGCCGAAGAGGTATTGGCGGGAGTTTAATTCTGCGTTTGTACAGTTTGGGAGGGAGACTTGTTTGCCCGTTAGTCCGAAGTGTTCTACTTGTCCTGTTCGGGAATTTTGTGATAGGTTTGGGGTGATTCGTAGTCGTTAGCTTTTAGCTGTTAGCTGTTAGGATGAATTTGTTGATGGTGTAACTTGTGCGGAAATTAAAAAGGAACGCACCCAACTGGTGAACCTCTGGTGAGGTCCGGATTGGGACAGGATTAAACGGATTTGCACGGATTTTTTGCAGGGTAGATAATATTAAAAAGAATATTTTGTTTGGTTGTTTAAGATGGTGAAGAGGTCGGTTTGGGATTGGTTGGCGTATGTGGCTTTAGGTAGCGTTGTTGTATGGGTAGCGTTGAGGGTGTTGGGTGTTATTGATTATTTTGGTTTTTCGAAATATTATCCTTATTTTGTATTTGTTTATGTTATGGGATTAAGTATGATAAAGTTAAATCATATTTCTTATTTGCTTGGGAATAAGAATGGGAATAAATATATTGGGAATAATGTTTGGGATTTATTGGGCTGGTTTTCTTTGGGTTTAATTCTTGTTTGGTTGGTATTAAAATCTATGGGGGTTATATGATGGTTAAATTATCTGTTTTGGATTGGATAACGTTTGGTGTTTTGTTTGGAATTTTTGTATGGGTAATTTTAAAAATGGTTGGTATTATTAATACTCCAGATTGGTTATTGTATTTACCTTTGGTTGGTGCAATTTTTGCGGCTGGTTCTTTTTATTATAGGGTGATTGATTTTGGAAGTAAGGTTGTAAGATTGGAAAGTAATTTGGGGCAATTTAGAAATGTTACAGTAGAAAAAATTCATGGCTTGGAATTAAATTGTGCGAGGAATCATGGGAAGTAATCTTGCTTTTGTTGATAAGTCGTATAAGCCGACGAGGAATGATTTGGTTTGTTTGTTTAGGGTGATGCCGTCGGGGATGGGGATGGAAGAGGCTGCGAACAATGTTGCTTTGGAATCGTCGGTTGGGACTTGGACTCCGGTTTCTTCGAATAAAAAATATGTGAATAAGTTGGGGGCGAAGGCTTTTGCTATTTCGGGGAATTGGGTTAAGATTGCTTATCCACAGGAGTTGTTTGAGGATGGGAATGTTGCGAATATTTTGTCGTCGGTGGCTGGGAATGTTTTTGGGATGAAGTGTGTTAGGGGATTGAGGTTGGAGGATATTAAGTTTCCGCAAAAATTGTTGAAAAGTTTTCCTGGACCGAGGTTTGGGATTGAGGGTTATAGAAATATTTTGAAAGTTAGAGGTCG
>JAHIEP010000046.1 GCA_018901375.1 Nanobdellota archaeon | reverse complement strand
AATTAAGGCTCCATCCCAAATTACCCTCAACTTTCATATCACAAAGTCATTCAAGCAGCCAAGTCAATCTGTAGCGAAGCGTATCTGTAACGAAGTGTTTCTAAAGCGAAGCGTATATGAAGCGAAGCATCTCTGAAGCAAAGCGTATCTGCTCCATCCAGAACCAAAATTAATTTGGGATAGAGCCGGTAATTAAAAAATAAATAGACAGCTCCGTACCTTCCCATCAAAGACAGTACAAATACGAACATAACAAGCTTAACTTCTGAGTTCGGAACGGGATCAGGTGTAACCAAGTTATTATGGCCGTCTAACATTATATCAAATAATTCTTTTTTAAATCTACCGATTTCAATCAATAACTTTTTATATCAAAATTCCTCAGCTATTTTGTCTGAGGGAATGCCGGAGCGGTCAAACGGGATAGACTCAAGATCTATTGGCTTTCGCCTACGGGGGTTCGAATCCTCCTTCCCTCATTGTGAGATTTATCGAACAACGAATTCAGATTTTACATCTGAATCCTCATACTGCCCGGGTAGCTCAGTTTGGATTAGAGCGATGCCCTCCTAAAATCCGAGGACTTACTCCTCCGGAGCAAGGCATAGGTCGCAGGTTCAAGTCCTGTTCCGGGCGTCCATTATAAATTATCAAAAAAAAGATGTTTTTTATTTTATCAAAAAACAAACATCTTTTTTAAGGAGTACTTTTAGAATTCAGAGGGCTTAAGCTTAATGGAATCCCATAGGAGATTTTACGAACTAATTTTTTACCAAATCCTATTTGACGATAGTGTGAGCAATTATGTGACGCATTAAGCTCTGAAGGTTTCCTCCAGGTTATTTCTTCTTGAAGCTGATCTTTTGCTCCAGTAATTTCTTCTAAATTTGGTAGAAATTTTTCCCCCAGAACATTGCATTGATCTGTGCCTGTGCAATACCACCCCTCACAGTGTCCACAATAAGTTTCCATTTTAGATATTATAGTTTTTTGTATTTAAAAGGATTATTGTGATTAAGGATCGTTCTAACAAAAAACACACAAGAGGCAACTCGAGGCCAATCAAAACGAAAGTCATCCCTATGGGAAACCCCGAGGGTTCAGTCCATGCGCGAGCGGGGACTCGAACCCCGGTCAACTGGTTTCTTCAAGAAACTTTGGAAGCCAGTTATTCTACCACTAAACTACCCACGCATAATTAAATCACCTAATTCCAAGTTTTAAAGTTTATTGTTTTTAAAATGAATCTTTCTATGACAGTTGGAACATAATACCTCACATTTCTCCAACTCCTCTTTAATCCTATCAATCGAATAACCATCAGCAACCATTTTCGAAATATTTTTTTCTTTATCTCCAAAGCTATGATGAAAATCAATCGTGGCAACATGACTTTCTCCACATTTCAAACAACTAAGATTAGATTTATGCTTACAGAACCATTTTTTTATTTCCAGCTTTCTTCTCTTAATGTGTCCTTTTTCTGATTTTTTATTTCCAGCGTACCACCTTCGCCTACAGGCCCTTCTTTCCTTGATATCTTTATATGGCATAAAAAAATAAGGATACCAAACTATATAAAAGGTTGCAGTCCCATTTATTAAGCCTCCCTAAAACATAATCCGTGTAATCTGTGGCTAAAATTTTCCCCAGCCCACAAACCAAATACTTTAAAACTAAACAATTTCTAAATATTATATGAAATTCGAACACTGGTACAACCAAAACTACAAGAAACTCCTAATCATTCCAGCAGTCTTACTAACCCTTTCATTAATCTATCTAACAATCTTCGCAATACAAACCGGAGACATAATCAACAAAGACGTCTCGTTAACAGGTGGAACCACAATAACAATTCAAACTCAAATACCTCAACAAGAACTCGAACAACACCTCAAACAAACCTTCCAAGATTTCGAAATAAAAACAATATCAGATAACGCCGGAAATCAGTTACAATTAATAATTACCATAACCGAAGAAAATACAGAAGCATTAGAACAAGCATTAGAAGAATTCCTAGAAACAGAGCTAACACAAGAAAATTCCTCAAAAGAAACAACGTCAGCCTCACTGTCCGCAGATTTCTACAAACAATTAGTCGTAGCAGTTCTCCTTGCATTTTTCTGGATGGCAGCAGTCGTGTTCCTAATTTTCTCAAAAGGCAAAAAAACAAAATTCTGGACAATCATCCTAAACATAGCACTCGGATTTTTTATGGGAAAATTTTTCTTAAAAATAAATCCAATAATCTCAGGAATAATTTTTATAGCCTTCGCAACAATCTTAATTAGAATCTATATCAAAAATTCAGTCCCAGCCTTCGCAGTTATGCTCTCAGCTTTCGCAGACATAGTAATGACATTAGCAATAGTAGATTTAATCGGCATGAAACTCTCAACGGCTGGCATCGTCGCCTTCCTTATGCTTATCGGTTACTCGGTTGATACAGACATTCTCCTAACTACAAGACTACTAAAAAAACACGAAGGCGCAAACGCCGCCCTATTTGGAGCTTTCAAAACCGGAACAACAATGACAGTAACCTCCATCATCGCAATCGTCGCAGCACTAATCGTCGTCTTTTCGTTCGAGTCAGTTCTAAATCAAATCTTCACAATTCTACTTATTGGCTTGGGCTTCGACCTTTTCAACACATGGGTAACAAACGCCTCGATAATTAAATGGTACGTGGAGGAAAGATGAGCTCCCTACCCCCTACCCCCTACCCCCTACCACCCGAAAGTAATTTTCAATTAAAATTTTCGGAGGAAAATTTAAAATGAAAATTACTTTCCGTATTTGGATTCTCATAATCGCAGTAATACTATCCCTGATTTCAATTTTCTCAATCCCTCCAATGATATTCGAAAAAGGACTAATGGTAACCTCAGTAGAACAAAGCTCAACAATTTTTCAAGATGGGCTTAGAAGCGGGATGATTATTCGAAGCATAAACGGACAAGAGACAAATACTATCGAAGATTATTCAAACTCCCTATCTTTGTTCGATAATTTAAGGGAAAACGAAACACAGAAATTAACAATAGCTACAAAAGATATAGAAATAATAAACATCTACACAAAAGATATAATCAATGACATTTCCGTCGAGGAAATAGCACCAACAAGAATAAAGACAGGTCTGGATTTAAGAGGAGGAGCCAGAGCATTCGTTAAAGCAAATGCCCCACTGAGCGACATAGAGTTAAATGATTTGATAGCAGTTTCCGAGGAACGATTAAATGTTTATGGTTTATCTGATGTAAAATTCTTCAAAGTAAAAACTTCTTCAGGCGACAATCTAATGGGAGTAGAAATCGCAGGCTCATCTCCAGACGACCTAGAAGAATTAATTGCAAAACAAGGAAAATTTGAAGCGAAAATCGGAAACGAAACAGTTTTCGTCGGAGGAGATAAAGATATAACCCACGTCGGGAGAACCGGACAAGACGCACTCATTACAGAATGTTTCGCAATCAAGGAAGGGGAGGCCTGTAATTTTAGATTTACAATTTTCCTAAGCGAAGAAGCCGCACAACGACATGCAGACATAACAGACAAACTGGAAATAAACGGAACCTATCTAAGCAAAAAACTAGACTTCTATATCGACGAAAAATTAACGTCATCATTGAATATTGGAGAGTCTCTAAAAGGAATGGTTACAACTCAAGTGTCGGTTTCGGGCTCAGGTTCGGGTGCAACAAGAAACGAAGCAATAGAATCAGCAAAACTCGAAATGAAAAAACTTCAAACAATTCTAATCACGGGCTCCCTCCCATTCAAATTAGAAATCGTAAAAATAGATAAAATATCCCCAAACCTAGGAGAACAATTTCTAAGACAAATTTTAATAGCAGGAATTTTCGCAATCGTCGCAGTATCAATAGTCGTCTTCATTAGATATAGAAAAATAAAAATCTCATTCGCATTAGTTACAGTTTCTTTATCTGAGGTTTTAATTATTCTAGGAGCAGCCTCGCTAATCGGATGGAATTTAGATTTACCTTCAATAGCAGGAATCATTGCAGCAATCGGAACAGGAATAGATTCTCAGTTAATTATCTTAGACGAATCACGAGACAAATTTGAATCATTAACAAAAAGAATTAAGAACGCGCTGTTTATCATCGTAACGGCCTTCACGACGACCTTTGTAGCAATGATACCACTAACGGGACTACTCGGATTCATGGGAATAGGGGCAGCTTCAGCGGGACTCCTAAAAGGCTTCGCCGTAACAACATTAATCGGAATAACGACGGGAGTTCTCATTTCAAGACCTGCCTTCGCAGACATCACCAAGCAACTTGAAGAGAATTAAAACAGTAGAATTATATCGACAATTTCCCCAATTATTCATAGAAATAACTCTTTTTCTATTTCTAATAAAAATTTACACAAATTACCCTCAAGAAATTCAACACCACCGGCAACCAATATTATTTTCGTGCTTCTAATTAATTTACGCTATTTATAAAATTTGAACACCATATAATTACGTACTTTTAAATATTCAAAAACCCACATCTTCCTATAATGAACAATGCAATAAAAGAAGAAGTAAAAGAAATTAAAGGAATCCTCGGAAGAATAAAAAGAAGAGACCTCAAAGGAAACACTGGCCAAGCAATAAAAAATTCAACCTATCAAATTACGACGACGATAGTCTCAAAAGTTGGCTCACTTCTCTTTACAATTATTTTAGCCAGAATTTTACTTCCAGAACTCTACGGACTCTACGGACTAACACTCTCGGCAATTCTTCTTTTTACCATTTTTTCAGACCTAGGCGTCGGCGCCGCAATCACAACATTTATGTCTAAAAAATTAGCAGGCAAAAACATTTCTTCTGCAAAAGGATATTACCTTTATTTCAGAAAAATAAAAATAATTCTATTTCTAATAACCGCAATATCATTGGCAATTTTAAGCTACCCACTTGCAGTTTACTACTACAAAAAACCAATCTTCCTCGCTCTCTTAATAGGAATCCTTTATCTCTTAGCAAACCTGTCAATAGGTTTTTTCATCCAAATTTTTCACGCAAAAAACAATTTCAAAATACCACTAATTAAAGAAATAATAATCCAATCCCTAAGGTTAATCATAGTCCCAATATCAATTATTCTCTTCGCCAAAAAACTCTCAGTATCGGCAACAATATCACTAATAATTTTAACCCTTTCACTAACCTACTTCATTGCCAGCACATTCTTATTTTTCAAATTAAATTACTTTAAAGATATAAAACCAAAACAACTAACAAAAAAAGAAAAATCAACAATTTGGAAATTCGTTATACCACTCTCGGCAATTGCTCTTTCTGGAACATTTTTCGGCAACATCGATATGTTTATGCTTGGGGGATTCATCGAAGACTCAACTTTTATCGGATATTACTTTGCAGCATTCGGATTAATCGGCTCAGCAGCAGCAATTCTATCATTCTCATCAATCTCCCTTCTCCCGATTTTTTCAAAACTAAAAGGCGACAGGCTCGAACAAGGATTCAAAAAAACAATAAGACTAACTCTCCTAATAAGTATATCAGCAGCAATATTCACATTCGTCTTCGCAAAAATAATAATAAAAATTCCAGGCCCGTCTTTTTCCCCAGCCGTTCACATCCTCGAAATTTTCTCTCTAATACTAATCAGCGCTCCACTAATCGCACTCTACACAACCTACTATATTTCTCAAAAATATACCAAAAAATTCGCAATAATTCTTTTTGCCTCGACGCTCCTCAACATAGCACTAAATTACATATTAATAACAGCACTACTTCCATACGGAATGATGCAAGCAACTTACGGCGCATGTATCGCAACAATAATAAGTCGATATCTAAATCTCGCAGGATTAATAATCTTCAAAAAGAAAAGATAAAATGGAATTTCATAATTTTCATCCAGATAAAATAAAAATTATCAATATGATTCCTTTAGGTAGGGGAAGCAGTATATTCGTGCAAGGACTTTTAGACGGTCATCCAGAAATTACCACAATCATATTTTACTATTTAAAAAATAACGAAATTGAAAATAAAAATTTTAATGATATAGTCAACCTAATTCACGAAAGAATAGCTGAGCGAGTTTCCATGTACATAGGAGACAACGATTTCCAAAAAAAATTCCCCAAAAAAATATTCGCAAAATATCTCAAAGAATATACAGACAAATTCGGAACAAGCACTAAAACAATTTTCATCGGAACACATTATGCCTACACAAAACATTTTCAAAAAGACGTAAGTAAAGTAAGATATATCCTCGGACATTCTCACGTGCCGGAAATGTTCATAGACCTAGCACACAACTTCCCAAAACAAAAAATGCTATTTCTCATAAGAGACCCGAGGGCAAGCTTCTACTCTGGAAAAAAAATGAGGAACACTATACTCGCCATAACAATGCTAAGAAACACGACCTATCTATATAAACAAATGAAAAAAAAGAAACAAGACGTCATGGCAATAAAACACGAAACATTACATACCAATTATAAAAAAATAAAATTCGAATTAATTAACTGGTTAAAAATCAAAGACAACCCTTCTCTAAACTCAGCTACATTTCTAGACAAAGACTATTACGGATTCAAAAACGAAAAACTCGAATCAACCAGCGGAGCAATATCCAACATCCCAGACTCAAAATTCGCAAACGAAAAATGGAAAGACGAGCTATCAACCGCAGAAATAAATTTAGTCCAATTTTGCTTTTCGGATTTAATCAAAATATTTAATTACAAAAGAATCCCAAGATACGAACCATTGTGGATAGAATATTTTTCTATAAGACGAAACCTCTCGCTGAATCACATAAACACCGTCCACAAAGGCGCCAAAAAAATATTCCTAAAATTTCTAAGATTCGTTTATATGATTCCATTAATAGGTCTGCCCTTGGTCAAAATAACATTTATTTCACAAGAGCTATTTACAAAAATAAATTACAACATAAAAACAGGACTAAAAATAAAATTCACGAAAATCTAAAAAATTCGCTATTAATTTTTCATTTAATCCTTCAGCGCAACCCTTTCTTTCAGGATGCCACATCATTCCCATAATAGGCAAACTCGAATGATAAACCCCCTCGACAAATCCTTCAGAAGATTTAGCAAAAACTTTTAATTCCGAAGATAACTCTTTCTCAGAAATACAATGATTATGATAAGAATTAACAACAGGATTATTTTTACCAAATATTCTACCAACAACTATCTCAATTTCATGAGTCTTAGCAACATGTCCCTCTCTCCCAACATTCTGCAAAACCTTACCCCCAAAATAAACATTAAGAAACTGCATCCCCCTACATTCTCCCAAAATCGGCACTTGTCTTTCAACGGCATAATCAACAAGCCTTCTTTCAAGCATATCTCTTTCCCAAGAACTCAATGAATTAGACAAATACTTTCCTCCATATAAACTTGGAGAAATATCATTCCCCCCAGAAAGAATAACCAAAGAAGGATTCAAGTCAAAATACCTTCCAATATTTCCAACACCATTCGGAACAGGTATTAAATCCAATCCCATTTTTTCATAATACTCAACATAGCTATGTTCAAGCATATCAGTTCCTCCAAGCTTTTTATCACATATATCTCTTTGAGTTATTAACGTCAACATCACAAATTTATAAATTGTTTAATTTTCCCTTCCCTAATCCATTCTCCGACCCTATTCACATCCTCCTCAGTATCAAATTCAAGCCAACCCCTCTCTGTATGCACAGCCACAACATCGACATTCTGATTAATCATCTCCTGAAGCATGCACGTAATATACGCCTGCTTAAAAGATTTAGAATTCAACCACGGCTCATCAGAATCCCAACACTTCTCTTTATTCTCATAAAATATTCTCACAAATTCTCTCGCACCCTTCTCGCTAAATTTTATCAAACCTATATACCTCGATTGAGCATCACTTAAATCACATTTTGGATTTCCTATATCAATTATATTACTATTAGAATCATACACTAAACTTTCGATATCCGATTCCCAGTTGTCCAATCTCGCCTTCCAATAAGGAAGCCAGTCATCGTCCACAAGAACAGATACATCAGCACCACTTTGCTTTAATTTATCTATTAATCTATTCTCATAAATTATATCGCCATAGCAGACGAGATTCTCACCTTTAGAAAATTCTCTTTCGGCAGTCATCAAAGATACCACCATATTCGTTCTCGCAAAATTCGGATTATCATAATACTTCACGCTAGAAACATTAATTTTCTCAGGCATATATCCTCTCACAACACCAATATCATCAATCCCAGATTTCTTCAAAGTTCTAACCTGCCTCTCCAGCAAAGACTCTCCTCCAATCTCAAGCATACATTTAGGTTTGTCCTCGGAATATCTCCCAAGACGTGTTCCCATTCCAGCAGCACAAACTATAGCTTTCATCAACTTATCCCCTTTATTTTATTATTCATACAATTAAGTTCTATGGCTTTAAATTTACATATATGATTAAAAATAGTTTCTCCACAACCTATCGCCGCAGGCAAACCAAACTCAGCACACCGAATCGACATATGTGATGCCACCCCTCCATACTTAGTTATTAATCCCTTTATGTTATGCCCGAATATCCAATCATAACCCGGGTCTGCATTCACTATTAAAACAATTTTTTCTTCTATATCTTCCACAGCCATATCCCCGTCCAAATAAACTATTTCCCCGCAAACTAATTTATTAGTTATATAATTCGGCTTATTATCAAACTGATGAAAATACTCCGCATTTCTTTCTTGATAAATAAGCGGCGGCAACCTAATCGATTTAGTTACTTGATAATCAACATCATTCCCAGCTATTTTATTTTTCAAGTCTTCAATCTCAGTTATAGATTTAGACTTATGAGAAAAGGCAATTATATCGCCTATTTCTAAAAAAGCCACATCTTCTTTACTGAATCCATGTTTAGACATAAACCGATGGCAATACTCAAGTATCAAACTCAAATTTTTTGTAAACTCAAATTTAGATTTCTCCCTTGCCACCAAAGCTTTCTTCGTAAAACCCAAAAATTGCTCAACCGTAAAATCAAGCCCCTCCTCTTTAATCGCTTGAGAAATCGCAGCTTTCTTTTCAGAACTAAATTCAAAACAATATCCCCCTTCGGTATTTCCTACAATATGCTCCATATTAAAATAATCCTCAAATCTTTCTCTGTATGTCCCAGAGCAAATATCATAAGTTCCAGGCCTCAAATGTCCAAACTCTTTTAAAAACTCCTCCTTACTTATCTCGCCATTTTTCAACATACCCAATTTTTTCAAAAACTCCGTAGCCACAGAATTTATAGATTTAAAAAAATTATCTTTCTCATCAGAAGTAATTACCCCTTTTTCCACGAGAGACGTCAATAAAATATTTCCCACAAACGAAAATCTCGCCAATATAGAAAACGGCAAAGTTCCATAATGCTTACAATCATGAATCAACTGAGAAATTTTAACATCATAACCAATATCAGATTCTACTATCTTATGTCTCCTATTACCAAGAAAATCATTAAGCTCTAACTCTCTTTCTATCGAAGTAAAATAACCATTCACAATTTTATTAGTAAGGTCTATCAACGATTTTTTTATTTCCTTTATTTGCAAAGGAGAAAAATTATTTTGTCTCAACTCCACCTCCTCTTTTTCATAACCAAACTTATAACAAGTGTGAGCTATTTCAAATTCAATTTTATCGTGCAACTCTGGTCTATTTATGAGCTTATCTATATAAAAATTTACAAGTTTTTCAGATACACTCTCAGACAATGTAACTGGAATAAAAGTATTAAAGCTCAATCTTACATCAACATAGGGTCGACCTCCTAACGAAACAATTCCAGGATGATATCCTACATCCCTGTATCCAATCTTGCTTCTACTTAATGGCCAAATATAATCGGTAATAAGTTCTCGATACAATGAAAACGCCAACGGCTTCGGAGATTCACCAATTATTTCTGCCGGATTCCAATCAGGCATAGAACCAAAAATAGCTTTATACCCGTGCAAATTCGGAAACCGCCTATCGTTAGAATTAATAAATTCCTTTATTTTTTTTACAGTAGCAATTACTTTCTCGTCCATAACGGGTTCTATTTTTTTCAACATTACCAATGGTCTTACCTGCAACAAAAAAATCCCAAAATTATTTATTGCAAACTCAATGTCTAAAGCATCCACCTCTGTCACTAATTCCAATTCTCTAGCGACTCTAATCACCTTAGTAAGAAGTTTATTACTCGGCAAATACTTTAAAGATTTCAAATAAGTAAAAGTCTTAAGACTATTCAATCCTCCCGTAACACTGTTAGTTTTCCCAGAAGAGTCATCATAATTTATCAAAAGATATGGTGCCCCAGTAGTATGACATCTAGTAAACACAACACCACTCATGAACACATTTTCTAACATTGGCTGAACAAGAATTTGATTTAATAAATTAAATTGAGATTTCTTAAGGTAACTTTCTTTCACCATCTCAACAGCTTTAATAATCATCTCGCTATCATTTCTTGGAACATTCAAAACAGTCTGATGACTACCAGCTCCCGAAGAAGTAAAAGTATCCTCATTCAAAGAACTACTTCTAACGACGATAAAATCTGAATTAAAAAAATGCTTCAATTTCCATATTATTTCTTCTCTATCATTTATCCAATCTCCAACTGAAAAATAAATTTGATCAAGAACAACACACTCATTTAAGAGAGAGCTAATCCCTTCCAATGTCTCTGCTTTAGTTCCAAACGTAAATTTATCCATTTTGAAAATTATTTTTTTCTAGCCGTCCAGGCTTTCGTCAAATAAGGCACCTCAATTATCTCCCGTTCTCCCAAGCATTTTTCCATCTCTTTAAGGATATCCTCGAATATTCCTTCTCTAACTTTTTCCGCTGTCGTTCTCAAATGATTAGCGGCTCTCCACGCATTAAGATAATCTTTAACAGGCATATCTCTTTTGTGCTCACGTCTAATTTCAACAACGTTATCAAAATAACCACTCGAGAGAAGAATTTCCCTTGAATTCTCTCCATTTCTAAAATCCCTCGAAAAACCAGAAACATTACGTTGAATTATAGATTCAATTTTCTCCTGAATCACATCGCCATCTTTCACCAATGGATTCCACAAAAGAGTCACATATCCACCATCCTTAAGTATTTTATAAAACTCAGGAAGAGACCTCTCGGGCTTTGTCCAATGAAAAGACGAAGCCATAGTTACCCAATCAACAGACTTGTTTTCAAGACCAGAATTCTCAGCACATCCATTTCTCCACTTAATATTATCTTTATCAACAGTATATTCCCTCCCATTAGTCCGCATATCATCATTCGGCTCTACGGCAATAACACTATACCCTCTATTTGCAAGTTGTTTAGAAAATATTCCCGTTCCCGCACCAATATCAGCGACGGTATCTTTTATTGGAGAAAGGCCAGTATAAGCCAAAAGCAAATCAATAACTTTCTCAGAATATCCAGACCTAAACTTTCTGTAAACCTCTCCTCTGCCCGTATAATTCGCAGATTCATCAGAGTCCATCCAGCACCTCTATTATTTTTTGAACATTTTTATTTATATCGCAAGCATAATTATTCGAAAGTGTCAATGTAGGACTCCTAGGGAATTCTGGTTCTTGACCAATCCCTATTACATTATCCATCTCTCCAAAATAAAGATTCTTCCTTCTATCTTTCAAAATATTTTCATCAACATCCAAAAAAACCTCACAATAGCGAGAATTATTCCTTCTATTATTTTTGTGAATATCGTGGAACAAAGAAATAGTGCTCATAACGACATCAGCTCCTTGTCTCGTTAAGTAACTACACAGCCTCGAATAAATCTTAGCCGTCCTCTTTCTCCCATCCATATCATGAGTCGTGGTCTCACTCAATATTTTTCTTAAGTCATCACCGTCCATATAAACAATACCGTTTCCCATATAGTCACAAAGCCTCCTAGCCAAAGTCGTTTTCCCAGACCCAGAAAGCCCCGTTATCCAAACCAATCGTCCATTTTTCCCCATACCCTAACACATAAATATCTACTTATAAGTATTATTATACTTAAGTATTAAAAGAGCCAACACTACCCCAACTTATGAAACAAAAATTAACATTTCAAGACAAAAACGAAAAAGAACTTTTCAAATTTTTAAAATCAAACAAGGAAAGAAAAATTCTAAGCTTCCTTAATCAACACGACCTCTATCAACTAAACAACGAACCACTTTTCAAAGAAGCTCTACTAAAAAAATACAACTTAAATTTCATAGACGGCTCAACAATTTCAGTATATTTATCACTAACGAATTTAAGAAAAATCCCAAGAATAAGAGGCCCAACATTTACAAAAGACTTCCTATCGGAAAAAAATCTCTCAAAAAATAAGAGACATTTTTTCATAGGATTAGAAAAAAAAGATATACAAAGACTAAAGAAAAAACTACCGCATCTAAATAATACAGAAAGCTACAACCCACCATTCATCAAATTCATACAATTTTCACAAGAAGAAATAAAAAAAATGTCAAAACTAATTAACAAATATAAAGCAGATTACGTCTGGGTTGGAATCGGTTGCCCAAAACAAAATATTTTAACAGATACATTATTCAGAAAAACAAAAGCTCAATATTTTGTAAACATAGGTGCAGGACTAGATTTTCTATTAGAAAAAAAGAAAGAGGCACCGTCGCTAGTCAGAAAATTAGGAATAGAATGGCTATATAGATTAGTAACTGATTTCAAACATACATTCAAAAAAGTTGACAAAAGTTTCATTAGTTTAATCTACCTTCCAGGACAAATAAAAATAAATAAACCAGAAACTTAACCTCTGTATTTATCGGCCGACTTCTCGAACTCATCTAAAGTAAGCAAAGTCATTGGATGATTAATAGAGCTTCCAATAAAACTTTCAGCCTTAATATCAATATTCTTTATTCCCTCAATATCTTTCAATTTACAAACAATCCCATAAGGAATCGTAATCACTTGAGGCCCTCTCTCTGCAATCTTATAAATATCTGCAGGACTTCTAATGCTCCCAACAATCAACTTAGATTCAGTTCCGTCCAATTTCCTAGCTACATATTCAATTTGCCCCAAAGTTTTGCCCCAAGCTTTTTCTGAATATTCCACAGCATTATTTTTAACAACATTCTTCCAATCAAACCCATCCAAAAATTTCTCAAGATTCCCAGACATTTCCAAAATATGTCCATCAACCATCCTATTCGCAAACAAACTAACATAAGTAGCTCCAGCATCACTAGCACGAAGTGCCTGATACGGAGTCATACACGCTGTAACATTAGTCTTAATTCCCTCTTTATTAAGCCACCTAGTCGCCAAAAGCCCACCTTCCGATATAGGAATTTTTATCACAACATTATTTGCAAGTCCCGAAAGCTTATATGCCTGTTCCAACAAAATATCCTTTACCTGTTCGGGATTCTCATCAAGTCTATAAACATCCATACCTCTCAAATCAGTCTCAAGAGAAATCGGAACATTAGGATATTTTTCAATCAATTTTCTATAAGCCCAATCTACTCCTTTAGACAAATCCCCCGTGCTCTCCATAATTTTAGGATTAGTAGTAATCCCGTCGTTAACCCCATTCTCAAAACAGTATTTTATTTCATCAAGGTTCGCCGTATCCGCAAAAAATTCCATCTTCATCAAGTAAAACATTATGCACTCTTTATAAAAATTATTGTGATTAAATATACTAAGAACCAATCCGAATAGAATCAACAATAATATGAGCCACAACACTATGAAGCCCTTCAACAATCGGAGTCGAATCCGAAGGAACTATAACACAATAATCACACAAATCTTTAAACGCCCCACCATCCCCACCAGTAATTCCAATAGTTGTTCCCTTTATTGAATTCATATAAGAAATAGCCGAAGTCAAATTCTCGCTCCAAATCCCAGCCTTCTCCTGCCCTTTCCCGCCATGCACACTATAAGCAATTAGAACATCAAGACCAGTAGCCCCATAATTTCTCAACATCTCCGAATAAAGATTATTCCATCCAACATCATTCGTCAAAGCCGACACCTCAGGAGAATTAGAATTCAAACACTGCGAAACCGTCCTAACTCTCTGGTCCTCAGCATTCGACCACTTATTCAAATCCGCAGCCATATGCTCAGCCGTCGCCATACTCCCACCATTACCGATAGTATAAATCTTACCATAATCCCGTCCTCTTAAAAAATCCGTTGCTTTCTGCAAACCTTCATAATTAATATTTTCCAACGCTTCAATAAATTTAGGAACATATCCCCTTACATCCTTAATTGCATCTTTTTTCATACTGACTAATCCAAATATCTATTTATATACATTATTATAAAACAACAGAACCTTTACAAAACTCAATCACAATAATACATATAAAACAAATTGATGATTTTTTTCTATGAAAACCTGTATAGTCACAACGATAAAAACAAAAAATAGAAGACTCCCAAATAAGACCTTTAAACTTCTCAACGGAAAGCCACTCTATACTTACATTTTCAATACATTAAAATCAATTCAGAACGAAAGAAAGGCAAACATATTTATTGACTCTTCCGACGAAAAAGTTTTAAGTATTGCAAGAGAATGGGGATTCAACACGCTCATAAGACCAGAAGAATATAATGCCGACCACATTCAAGGCCATCAACTACTAAGCAGAATTCTAGACAAACTCGATTATGAAATAATAGGATGGGTTCTAATAACAACTCCTTTCTTAAAAAAAGAAACAATTCTCAAATCCATTAAATTAATGGAAGAAGACGAAACTATAGATTCCTTATTCGGAGTTGTCCCAATACAAAATAGACTTTGGTTCAAAAACAAACCAATAAATCACGATATAGAAAATTTAGTCGGAACTCAAGAATTAATTCCAGTACATGAAGAAGCAGATTTTTACTTCATTAGAAAAAACTCCTATAAAAAATATAGACACAGAATTTGCGGAAATTACAAAACCGTCGAAGTTGATGACATTGAAGGGGTCGACATAGATACAGCCCTCGACCTCCATAATGCCGAATCAATTCTCAAAACTAATAAAAAAATAATCGTCGTCGGCACCGGAGACTTGTATTATAGGTTCTTATCTCCCGCATTAAAAATATTAAATGACAGTGGAGATATAATTATGTTAGCTACAGTAGACATAGAAGAAAAAAAATTACAAGGCGAAGATTCCTTTCCAGATTTAAATCATATTATTAGAAAAGAAGATGAAAAATTAAGCGATATCTTACACGACTTCAAAAACGAAGACCCAATAATAATACTAGGACATGCAACTAACTTTCATTTAACAGACACAAAAGACCTCGTATCAAATGGTTTCAAAGTTATTTCAGAAAAACCATATTCCATCAACCATAAAGAATTAGAATCACTAAAAGATTTAATCAGAAAATATCCAGATAAAATATCACTAATGGAATATCATTTAATGAGAAAGGCAATCCCCTTTTTAGTCCTTGAAAAATTGATAAAAAAAGATAGTTTTTTTCTCAATTCAGAAGAAGTTATAAGAAAAGCAGAATTTATGAACAATCCTCTTTTCCATATTAAAGATATTAAAAACTTAACTGGAGAAATAAAAAAGATTGACATTGAAATTCTCGAAAGCGAAGATGAAATTGGCAAGTTAGATCACAGAGGATCCCACTTATTTGATAACACCAAAGGAGGCGGCATGATTCAAGATCTAGGAATGCACGCACTAATTCCAATATTTGTACTCGACAATGTTTTTGGAAAAGTAGATATCACTTTTAAAGACGGAGAAGTAAATGTTGATTACGCAAAAGAATATATAAATTTGGCTAAAAATACTCATTTACTTCCCGAAGAAAATATCGCAGAATCCTTTGCTCAAATAAAATTTTTAACCGACAAAAATATTCCAGTTAATGTAAAAGTCGGAAAATACGTTCCTCATAAAGAAAATCAAAGAAAATTTGTAATCACTGGAGAAAAAGCATCCCTTCTATTAGACTATCACAATAACGATTTATGGTTTGTTGACACGGACGGAAACAAAGAAAAATTATTAGAACTAAGCAATCTAAAAAATTCAAGATATTTGAGCGTCATTAAAACCGCAATAGAAAAGCTCAGTGGTAACGATGTCTTCTCGTTCGACCACACACAAAAACTAATCGATTGTCAAGAGCTAATACTTAACATATTAAAAAAATTGAAAAACAGTAACCACAATGAAAGTAGCAATTACTTCTAATGCTTTTAGCAAAAATGACGAATTAGTATCGACGGCAAATAATAGTTTTGAAGAAGTAAAATTAAATCATAAAGTAATTAAAACCAACAAAGAACTAATAGAATTCATAAAAGATTCAGACGCAATAATTCTTGGAGGAGAGAATATCAACGACGACGTTTTAAAAAATTCCCCAAAACTCAGATATATATCAAAATATGGAGTAGGCGTAGAAAATATCGATTTTGAATCTTGCAAAAAATATAACGTAAAAGTCCTCCACACTAAAGGAACAAACAAAAGAAGCGTCGCAGAACTCACCATTGGATATATGCTCGGATTAATGAGAAATATATACCAATCATCCCTTGACTTAAAAAATAGAGAATGGAATAAAAACGGAGGATTTAACTTAAGCTCAAAAACTATCGGCATAATAGGCGTCGGAAACATCGGAAAAGAAGTAGTGGAATTGCTAAAAAATTTCAATTGCAAAATACTAGTAAATGATATAATCGAGCAAGAAGAATACTACAAACAAAACAATCTAATTCAATCCTCGAAAGAAGAAATATTCAAAACATCAGACATCGTCACCGTCCACGTCCCCCTCGATTCTTCAACAGAAAATCTCATCAACAAAGAAACTCTCGAAAAAATGAAACCATCGTCTTTTATAATCAACACCTCAAGAGGAAAAGTAATAAACGAAGAAGATTTAATATCAGCTCTAAGAGACGGTAAAATTAAAGGAGCGGCACTTGACGTATACTCAAACGAACCATTCATCAACGAAGAATTGATTAAACAAAAAAATCTTTACTGCACCCCCCATATAGGCGGAGCCTCAAACGAATCCATTCTTTCAATGGGGCACTGTGCAATTGAAATGTTAAAAGAAGTCGCAAAAAAAAATTTATCAAAAGAACTAGAAATTGCAATTTACACCGCAAAAAAAACAGGAGACTATTTAAAAAAAATACAGAAAGTCAATGTCATAACGGAATCAGCGAGAGACATAAAAATAGATTCCGACAAAGAAGCCGAGAAAATTATTTTAAGTGAACTTTCAAAAACAAATATTCCAATAATCTCAGAGGAGTCCCACCACGGAGAATTAATACTAAAAGGATTAACATGGATCGTAGACCCGATAGACGGAAGTCTAAATTTTTTAAGAAAAATTCCAAACTGCGTCGTTTCCATTGCTCTCTTCGACGGACTAAATCCATTACTCGGAATAATTTACGATTTCAATAGAGAAGAAATGTATTATGGAGATGTAAACAATGGAGCATTCATCAACGGCAAAAAAATCAATGTCAGCGACACGCCCTCAAAAGATAAAGCAATTCTTTGTAGTGGAATTGCAAAAGAAACAGAACACTCAAAAGAAAATTTAGAGATTATCTTAAATTCATTCATCAAATATAAGAAACTAAGATTTATAGGTTCCGCCGCATTATCTCTCGGATACGTCGCAGCAGGAAAAGTCGACGCCTACTCAGAAAAAAATATCTTACTCTGGGACGTCGCCGCAGGACTAGCACTAGTTAAAGCCAGCAACGGATTCATAGATTTCAAACAAGTAGAAGGATTAAAATTTGACGTCTTCGCAAGCAACGGGAAAATAATGGAATAATAGAACCAATCATTTTCCATTAACAACTTTCATAACGGCATCATAATACCCTAGAGAAACACTTTTTCCAGAAGGAAAATAAAAATATTGTTTTCTTATACCGTCATAAAAATTCATAGTCTTCTTAAAAAATTCATCATCTTTAAGTTTCTCAAAGAAATCCTCAAGTTCGTCAATATTTTCAAAAGTATCATCATTCTCCCAAATATCAGCAAAATGGTCGTCCTTAAATCGGAACACCGGAATCCTATATAAGAGAGCCTCGTGAGCAACCGACGTATTATGCACAATCACGAAATCACTTCCAGAAAGAAGTTTCTCAGGAGAATAATATTTATCTACAAAACAAAAATTTTCAACATCAAAAAATTCCTTATAGTTTTCCTTATCGTCAAAAGGATGAAGTTTTAAATTAATTTTAATGTCCTTATGTTTCAATGCAAACTTTTTCAAAACTTTCAAAGCTACCCCGTTACTCTTTTCATTCGGAGTTACACTAAAGAAAAAAGTCGCAATTCTAGGATTAAATTTAATAGCTCCATTTTTCAAGTTATGTTTAGGATTTCCGACGACAAGAAGCCTTTTCTCGCTAACATATTGCCCCAATAACTCCTTACTTTCCCCACCCCATAGAAATATATAATCACTAACAAAATTCTCGCACATAACATAAAACCCAATAGTATTATTAGAATTATTCGACAAAAATCCATGTTGCATAGTAAAAGTCGGAACCCCTTCTTTCTTACAAAAAAAATCTAATATAGCCTCTTCGGCAAAAGATGGAGAGCAAAACGAAATATAAGCCTTAGGTCTAGTCTTATCAAAAATCTTTTTTATTTCCCCAATTTGCTTAATCCTAGAATATGTCCTAAAAAAAAGATGACGAACTTTCTCTTTTCCGAGTCCCATTCGACGAAATACTCCAAACTTTTTCCAAAGTTGGAACAATAACAACAAATCCGGAAAAACAAATTTATATTTAAGAAAAGATTTATTCACCTTATAATCAAAATAATCCAAAAACAAAACTTCATTTTTAGGGAAATCTTTTAACATCTTAATCATCAGCTCACGATGGTCTGTCCTCGGCATAAAATACGTCGCGAGAATTTTCCCTTTCTTAGTTTTCGGAACCTTAAAAATATCCTGCGTAAAAAGATATTTCAATTTAGATAAAATTTTCATAAAATTATCTTTCTCCGAATTCTCATAATAAATATAAGCCTCCGGAGCCATTAATGGCCAAAGGTTAATCCCTTCATAATCCAAAGAACTAAAAAATTCCCTAGATTTTTTCAAAAACGGAATTTTCTCGTATAAAAAAAGACAATCATTATCCAAATTTTCCATAAAACATATCATAAGATTATACTTTTAAATATTCGCATATAAAAATATCAAATCAGCTTATGCAAACCAGTCTTTTTCAAAAAATATTTTTTCAACTTAAATTTCAAAAGCCATCTATAATATCTCTTATCTGAAACCCTATCCTTTATCATAAATGGCGGATGCTTCAATGGAAATCCGAGTTCTTTTCTAGGTATAGATAAAAACGAATCAATTTTTTTAGTTCTCACCGAGTTTTCCATAAAACCAATATTTCTAACCAAATTTTCATTCGGTACAATCGAAAGACCATTATTCGTAAAAATAGTAAAAATCCAATTATTATCCCATCCACTCTTATCTTTATAATAAGAGTAGTTCATTAAACGAAAAATATAATTTCTCAATGGACGATATGGAAAGGCATCCGAAAAATAACCCTTCCTTCTCAATATTAAATAACTCTTCATTTCGGCATCAAATTTTTTCCATGCCCTACTCCAAGACGCCCACCCCCAGACAAAAGGATAGTCCGAAAAATAATAAGAATATCTTTCTCTTCTCCATCCTCTCTGAAAATTGTTCCCCCCTATGTGCATAATCCTATCATCATCTTTATACCTCTCAAGCATT
>JAHIEP010000045.1 GCA_018901375.1 Nanobdellota archaeon | reverse complement strand
AAGAATCGAACGACCGAAGTAGGGAGCGAACAATTCGCTCCGAACAAACCAATTTCTAAATATTTTGTGAGGTGCAAATTGCGAGTAGATTCTCCCCAGCCCCATAACCACAATAAAAAATCCGCGAAATCCGCGAAATCCGCGGCCAATTAATATTCCCCCCCATCGTACCTGCTTACACCAAATCAAACATACAACTTCATAGTTTCCATTAACGGTTTTTTTTGCTTCTTCCAAGTTGTAATCATGGTAGAAACAACCTCTAATGTCTCCGCTCCTTTTTCAGATCGGAGTCCTCCCATAATCTTCCTTTGCACAATCAACTCCCTTAATGCTTGTTCAGCATAATTATTAGTTGGCTCGACCTCTAGATGCTCTAAACAAGTAAACCAATAATCGAGTCCATTCTCGACGGTGGTAGCAAATTTCTTATAATTCTCCTCGAACTTAATTCTCCTTACAAGTTCTAATATTTCAATTTTTAATTCCTCGATTATCGACAATCTTTCCTCGACAGCAGGAGGTTTTAATCTAACTTGGATTATTCTATCAAAAATATTTTTCAATTGATTATGGTATTTTTCAAATCCATTATACTTCTCCTTAAGATGAAAACTTTCCCTCAAGAGATGAGCCCAGCATCTTTGCAGTCTTGAAGTAAATTGTTCATAAACCTTCCAGCCATCGCAAACAATTATTCCTTTGTACTCTTTTCCGAGTATCTCTTCGACCACAGCTTTAGAACGAGATTTTCTAATCACAAACAAAACAATATCTTCATAAACAAATGTCCAGAGCCACCAATTTTCTCCATTAAGTTTGTAGCTTGTCTCGTCGACATAAACATAATTTGAGGACCGAATCTTTTTTACAATTTCATAATAAGGCTCCTTTAATTTTTCAGCAACTTGTCTAATTACTTTCATTATTCCAGAATTAGAAATTATAAAATTATGGTCTCTTAAAAGTGATTGTTCGACTTTTCTCAAAGGCAATCTATCATCGTGTTTGAGCAATGTGATTTTTGATTTGAGATTTGGTCCAAATCTGGTGGTAGGAGCGCTGTTCTTTGCAATCACTCTTCTTTTACAATTAGGACAATTACTCCATTCTATCAAATGCTTAATACCCTTAACCTCTTTCATGTCTGGAATTTCCTCCTCGATAACTTCCAATATTTCTTTTGAATCTAATAAAGTATTACAAAAAGGACAGATGTCATTTATCGGATAAATAATTTCTTCATCAATTTTTGGCTCAGCTCTTTCATGTTTTGGATGTCCTATTGGAGCACCTAACTTTCCTGAAGAATCTCTTGGAATCCTTTTCTTTTTTGATAAGCTTGGAGGGGTATGTGCATTTTCATAAGCCAATAATCGTCTCTCTAATTGATTAATTTTAATTTGTTGTTGTTCTATAATTTTGTTTTTCTCTTCTATAATTGTTTCAAATTCTTGTTCATTCATTTTATTCTAAGAGGATAACTTTTACTTTCTTACCTTCCCAATGTTTTGGAACATAAACTCTGGCGCTGTTTCCTCCAGCTTGAGCAACTTTTTCAACAGCTTCGTATCCTTTTAATTTCATATCTATCTTCGTTTTCATGTAGTTACAATGTAACTACACTATTTAAATGTTTTTCTGACATTATGTAGAGGTAAATGTTAACTAATTAGAATTTAGATGAGGGTGTAAGCAGGTACAGGGTGGGGGAATATTTATAAGGATAATCTGTTTTGTTTTGTGAACTCCCCTTTGTGGCTTGTGGCTATAAGTTTAAAATGAAAATTGAGAAAATTGAAATGTATGATCCGAGAATGGGGTACCATGTTGTTATTAAAGATTTTTCTAAAAAAGATTATAAAAATTTGATTATATTGTTGGGTGGCTTGGGACTGGAAAGAGATTTTAAATCTGAAAAAAGACTTGGACAATTGGCTAAGATGGGGTTGAAAAATTTGTTTGAAAAAGAGTGTCGATTTAAGATAGTTGCTAGGTTTAAAATTATTAATTATCTTTTGAAACTTAAGGCTGGAAGAATTAGAGGAGTTGGCATGATTGATAGAATTTTTCACGGAAGATCTGGTGATTTTCAATTTGGATATCTTAGGGGTTCTGAATTTTTAGCTGGAACATGGAGAAGTCAAAAAATTTCTGGAGAAGAATTTGTGAGTATGATTTTATCTATCTGATTGTATGTCACATTCGATTCTGGATGGGAGATATCTAAAACTTTATAAGGATAATCTGTTAGATTAAATTATCCTCCCATAGCTCATTGGTAGAGCAGGCGGCTGTAACCCGCTGTGGCCCAGTTCGATTCTGGGTGGGGGGATAGAATTTCTTCGAAATTTCCCAGAATAAACTGGCCCAGTTTCCCACAGGGATGACCTTTGCTTTGCTCGGCCTCGACACTGGGTGGGGGAATATTTATATAATATTCTTTGCTGTTAAATTGATGAGGTTGAAGAGGGATTATTTAGCGGTAGGATTAATTTTAGTGTTTGCTTTGGGTTTGGTTTATATTTTTGAAAGTAAAATTGGTGGAAATGTTGTCTGGGATGGTGGGGCTGTGGTTAATGATTGTGGTGGGAATATCTCGAGACTGTGGGATTCGGTTTTTGTTGAGAGTTCTTCTGGGGTTGAGATTTTTTATAATGGGACCGGTACAGATTGTAATTCTTATTTTGCGATAAAGGGTGACGCTGGCGAGGTTTATTATTTGTTTGGGAAATTTTATGAGAATGAGGATATGAATGTGTCTGAAGTTGATGGGGTTTATATGAATTTGACTTTGGATGATTACGATGCGATTATGGCTCTTGATAATTATGGCGATTTGTATAGTTATGTTTCGGATACGAGTGGTTACGATTTTATTTTGTGGAATGTTGTCGACGCTGTTGGGGCTGGTGATATTTTTGCTGGAATTTTTGAATTTGTCGTTGGTGATTTTGAATTGTCTGGAAGTAATTATTTATACGAAGAGAGACTTGGTGCTTCTGGTTCTGATTATCAGGAGGTCTTGGCTGCGGGAGTTGGAGGAGATATTGGGTATGTTTATTTTGTTGATGTTAGGACTGTTCTTGTTCCGAGTTTTGTTGGTTTTCTTGGTGAGATAGCTGATTATGAATTTCCGAGTGGAGGGGGATGGGATACTGCTTTTAATTGGAATGATTATTTTGATGGTGGTGGTTTCGGCGTGGAGATTTTGTCTATTGGCAATGCAAATGCTACTTATATTAATTATAGCGTCGATGGAGCTGGGGTTGTGAGTTTTTTTCCTCAGGATGATTTTTTTGGGGGTCGGCTTTTTAGATTGTATGTTAGTAATGGGACGGCTAATTACTATTCGAATTATTTTAATGTTAGTTATTACCTTCCAAATGATCGACCAAATTTGTTGAAGGGGTTTCCGCCTGTTGTTGTTGTTGGCGATTGGACTGGGTTTTTTCTTAGTGGATATTTTAATGATTCTGATGGAGATGTGTTAATATATACGGCTAAAAGTTTAGAAAATGTTAGTGTCCTTATTGTAGATGATTATGTGATAGTGAATTTTACGAATGGATATACTGTAGGGAAGTTTTTGATTTCTGCTTCTGATGGAAGGGCTTCGCGAGATAGTAATTGGATTTATGTTTTTGGGGAGGATGAAAATGTTACTTATATTACTCCCGAATATGATTTGGATTTGAATGTATCTTCGAATGAGAGTGCTGATGATGATGAGGAAAAAAAGAGCTATGCTTTGCTTTGGTGGATTCTTGGTATCGTTTTGTTTTTAGGTATTCTCGTCGCTGTTGTTTATTTTGTGTTTAAGAATATGAAAAGTGGTGGGGTTATAGAATCTGGTAGAAGTAACGAGAAAAGTAATCTTTTAGTTAGGAAGTATATTAAGGAGTTGGGGTTGCCTAAAAAAGAATAGATTTTTAAGGGTAGAATTCTGCTTTATTTTATCAGGCTCTCGGTTTCGGCCGAGAGTTCGATCCCTATTTTTATGCGAAGTAGAATGCTATGAATTTGCCTAGGAAGAATGTTGTTATGATTACAATTATTGTGATGGCTAAGTGTTCTGAGATTATTGTCAGAGGTTTTTCTTTTCTTGCTTTTGCTATGTAGTAATTGAATGAAGCAATTAGAAGGATTCCCCATGCTATATTTATTTTTATTGCCGTCGCTAAATCGAAAAGGAAGATGGGTATGAGGAAAGATAATGCTATTATTAATTTTGTGAAGAAGGTTGCTATGGTTGCTTCCCAGATTGATTTGTGGGAATTTTTTTTTGAGGATTCTTCAGAGATGTGGATGCCGAGTGCGTCGGAGAATGCGTCTGCGATTGCTACGGTTAGGATTCCGCCGATGACTGCGATTCGGAGGTTTGTTCCAGTGTCTAATCCTATCATGACTCCGAGTGTTGTTATAATTCCAGAAGTTAGACCGAAGCTGATTCCGGTTTTTATGGATTGTCTCATTCGTGTGTTAAGATTAAATGGTTTATTAATTTAATGTGCGATTTCTGATATAGAAAGACTTAAAAATTTGTAATTGTATGATTTGGTATGGAACAAATAATATTAGATAAATTGAATAGGTTGGAGAGGGATATTTTGACGATAAAAATTGAGATAGAAGATGTGAAAGATATTTTGATTGATGATGAATGTGGGCTGGAGGTCAGCGAGGATGTTGAGAAAGAGATTGAAGACTCTAGGGATTGTGATGGTCGAGATATGATTAGCCACGAGGAAGTTATGAAGAGGTTTGTGGATGGGGATTCTTGAGTGGTCGGAAAATTCTGTAAAGTTTCTTGAAAAGTTGGATGGGAAGAGTAGTGAAAGAATTGTTAGAAAGATGAATGTTGTTAAAGATGAACCTATGAGATATATAGAAAGGTTAGAGGGGAAAGGCTATGGTAAAATAAGAATTGGACACTTTAGACTTTTTGTTGATTATTTATTTAATGAAGACAAGTTGTTTGTTCGGGCTATAAGGTTTAGAAAAAATGCGTATAATTAATTTAGTTAAGTATGAAGAAATTTTCTAGGAATGTTGTGGCATAAGTTCCGGATGGGAGAGTGAAGGCTAGGTAGATTTTTTTTGAGCCTGGGAATTCGTCGTCGTCGGATGTTTCTATTTCTAGGTCTTTTATTTCGGTTACTGCTTTTCTGAAGGAGCCTTTCATTCTTAGGAACGGGAGCTCTTTTATGTTGAAGTTTTCTAGGGTTAGGTTGTGGGCTGTTAGGATTTGTTGTTCTATCTCGCCTAATCTTCCGCTGAAAAATCTTGTGTTGTAGCCCATTAGCAAACACGAACTGGGTTCTTGTTTGTTAGCTGTTAACCGTTGGCTATTAGTCGTTAGTTTAAATTTAATATTTTCTTCTAGGGCTTGTTCTAGTATGTCGTTGAATATTTTTGATTGGACTGAGTTGATATACATGAGCATATTTTTTCTGTTTATTTTTTTTAGCGACGATAAAGGGTCGTTTGATTCTTGTCCGTTGATTTCTTTTAGGGCTTCTGCCCATTTTCTTTTTAGAAGGAGTTTTCCTATTTTTACGTTGCCTTGGTTTATTCCGAATCTTTGTGAGCCGAAGTAATTTGGGAACCACTCTAGGTTTCTTATTTGTTTTGTTATTGTCATGGCGTCTTTTTTATCTATGTCTCTTAGTGTGATTTTGAAGTGGTTTCCGTCGAGGTAACCTATTTTTATTTTTCGCTTGTTCCATTTGAAATTTTTTAGAATGATGTCTGGGTGGCTGAAATTTTTTACTAGTTCTATGTTTGGTTTGAATATTGAAATTCTTTGGGAGGTCCAGGCTCGTTTGTCTTTTGAGCCGGCGTATCCTATTTCTCTTGTTTGGAGTGCTGTTGATATTTCTTCTATAGCTCTGAAGTGATCAATGTTTTTCTTTTCTAGTTCGCACCATAAGAAAACAGCGTTGCTGTTTTCGGTGGTCGGTGGTCGGTGGTTGGTGGTAGGTTCTACGGTGCAAATCCATTTGTCTCCGATTTCTTCTACTATGAAATCTTCTGGTTTATGTTTTATTTTTGCTGGAACTTTTTCTATTTCTTTCATATGTAAGAAACCAAGGTTTCTTACCAACTTCCTGTTGGTGCGACTTGGTTTGTTTTATTATGTATTGTAAGTAAGAATGAGGGTATAAAAATTAGTTGCCTCTTATTTGGTCGCTCATAAAAAAGACTTTGTTTGAATTGACTTCGTGAATTTTTTCGTCTTTTTCGAATACGCCGAGTGCTTCTGGTAGTGAGAATTTTCCGACGACGCCTACCTTTGAGTAGATTACGTAGGTAAATAGTCTGACTTCTCCTGCATTGAGATCTCCGATGTGCCAGTGGATTCTTCGGCTTTCAGCGTCGATTTTGTCAGGTTTTATTGTTCCGAATTTTTTGTAAATTTTTACGATTGCTGGAATTCTGTCTATTAGGGTTACGTTTTCTACGTCTTTTTTTGCCTTGAGGGAAAGTGTTACCTTTAATGCGAATTCTCCGTTTTTTGTTTTAATGTGATGGACTGATTTTTTTATTTCTAGTTTTGTTTCGGAGAATCTTTTGAAGCCTAAGAGGGCTAGTGTAGCGACGATGATTATTAGGAATGGAAAGATGTAGTTTGTTTTTGCTTTTACTATGTAGGCTTCTGTGGGGTTTAGTTTTTCTTTTAGCCAGGTGTATTCTATTGAGAGGCCTTCTCGGTTGATGAGTGTTGGTTCGATGTTGAACGTTGTGAAGAGTCTTGAGAAGATGTTTCGTTTTAATTTTATTTGGATGCTCTCGACGACGTTTCCGGAATTTATTTTTGTGATAGTTTCTGTTTTAATTAGAAAGCCGGATTTGTCTTCGGTTGAAGTTATCCCTTTTTTTTCTCCGAGGTATAAATTTCCTTCAATTGTTTTGTCTCCGACTTTTGTTTTAAAAACTGCTTTTATGATGTAGACTCCTGCTTTGATTTTTTTGAGTTTTTCTTTGTCTGCTTTTAGAGATATTTCTTTTATTTCATTTGGTCCTAGGTTGAAGGTTTTTTCTGTTTCGAAAAATATTGAGGAAAATTTTGCGGATAGGTTTTCGAGGTTTACTGCTTCTAGGTTTTTGACGTAGAACGAAATTTTATCTTCAACAGGGTCTATTGAGTCCGAGCCGACTTCTATGACGTCTTCGAGGTCTAGTATGTTGATTAGCATTTTTTCGTCTACTTTTTCTACGCCTCTGTGATTGAGAGTGTATGTGAATGTATAGTGGCCTTTGGTTTTGAGGTTTTCCGTCGGTGTTATTGTGAATCTTTTTATCGTGTCTTCTTTTGAGATTGAGAATGTTTCTGATGGTTTTATTGAGATGTCGGCGAGGGTGTAGAGGTTGTAAATTCCTGTTGATGCGTTTGTTATTTTTAGGTCGAGGTTTATTGAATTTTGAACGTCTCTTACTATTATGTTTGTGTTATAAGTTGGTGAGATTTCTAATGCTGAGATGAAAGTTAGGCAGAATGCTAAGGCTAATAGTATAGTTAATTTTTTCATATTGTAAGATATTTTGGGAGTTATATAAATATTAGTGTAGTTGAGTTATTGACTTGGGATTCTCAAGAAAGCTTTGAAGTCTTTTATTATGTCTCGGACGTCGTCTTCCAGGTCGTTTTCGTATTCGTCTACACTTGAACGGATTATGTAGTTTTCGTAGATTCCTCTTAGAAATTTCCAGAATTGATGGTTTTCCCATCTTTTTTCGTAGTCATTGATTATGTTTCCTTTGAATTCTATGGCGATTTCTCCTTTGTTGGTTTTTGTTTTTCTGCCTCCTATTTCAGCTTCGGTGTCTGTCATTCCCAGTATGTGCCAGTCTAGTGTTATTTGGTATTTGAAGTAGTCTGTGACTTTTCTCGAGGCTGTCCATTTGATTAGAATTTCTTTTCCGTTGCCTTGGAGCTTTTCGGTGTAGTCGTTTTCGGTGACTTTGTAGCCACTATTTTTTAGCCAGGAGAAGAGCATTTCGTAAACGTCGGTGTATTTCCAGTTTCCGACCTGTTTTATTTTTTCTTTGTAAACCTCTTTCTTCTGTGCCATACGAAATGTTTAGGGTTTTCGGATATATAAACTTTGCGAGAAATTAGAAATTAGAGAATAGAAAATAGATTGTAGATAGAGGGAAATTGGCACGCGGATTACGCAGGATGAAATCAGGATACCCTCACTGATTTATATTTACATTTGGTTGGGGCAGACCCTGAACGCGGATTTTTGATTTGGGATTGGTTTATCTTGTTTTTGAGGAAGTGTGGGTCATTTGGGAATGGTAACAATGGGAAGATTTATAGGTTGGAGTTTCTTAGGGTTTGGATTTCCAATTGCATTTGGATGAATTTTTGTTTTGGGATATTGATTGTTTCCATGATTATATTTGTTTGAAGTGGTTTTTATAATTTTGGGTTTGCTTTATCTTTTATTGTAGCAGGGTTCGCAGAGCCACACGCAGAACGCTTCGCTTAAGAATGACTTGTTATCTTTTTGTGTAACAGGGTTCACAGAGCCATTGGGCTTCGTCGTGGTAGAGAATTTCGTAGTCGCCACATTCTTCGCAGATGCCTTGTTTCCTTGGGGCTTCGATGTTTTTCCGGTTGAGCTTTTCGGTTTCTTCTTTTATTTTTATTGTTTCGGCTATCATTTGGAAGAGCCCTGGGTCAATTTTTAATATGTCGTTTGTTGTTAGGAAGCCGATTAGTTTGCCTTTCTCGACGACGGGGAGACGACGTATTTTTTTCTTTCGGAGTTTTGTCATAGCGTCGGTGATGTCGGCTCCGGGTTTTATTGTTATGACTTTTCGTTTCATTAACGCCTTTGCTTTGATGTTTTTTAGGTCGTCTTTTGATTTTTTTACGATTGCCCAGATGATGTCTTTTTCGGTTAGAATTCCTTTGAGTTTTTGGTTCTCGGTTATAATTAGAGAGCCGACTCTTTTTTTGACCATGAGTTTTGCGCAGTCTCTTAGGTTTGTTTCTGGCGATGTATGAACGAAGTTTCGGGTCATTATGTCGCCGACTTTTATTCCTGTATCCATGTTTAATTAAGGTGGAACTTGTTTATATAATTTGGTGAGCATTTTGGGGGGACGAATGGGAATCAATAGATATTTATAGATTGTAATTATTTAGTTTTATGGATAGGGAAATTAGTGATAAAAATATTTTGAACAAATTTACGGAGGGTTTTTGTGACGTTGTGGATAGGTATGCGAGGTATGTTGTGGTTTCTGGATTTGTTGCGATTTCTCATGGGAGAAGTAGGGGGACGGAGGATGTCGATATTATGATTGAGAGGTTGTCTTTTTCTAAGTTTAGAGAGATGCATAATGCTTTGGTCGAGGCTGGGTTTGAGTGTGTTTATCCTGAGAAGATCGAGGCTGTTTATGAGCATTTGGTCGGGAAGTTTAATGTTAGGTATGGTTGGAAAGGGGTTGAGTTGCCGAATATGGAAGTGAAGTTTGCGAAGGATGTTCTTGATGATGAGCAGTTTGAGACGAGAGGGAAGATTGAGTTTACTGGGGTTGATGTTTTTTTTCCAAAGATAGAGGAGGCGATTGCGTTCAAGGAAGAGTATCTTGGGAGCGATAAGGATTTGGAAGATGCTAAGCATCTGAGGCTGATTTATTTGGATAGGTTGGATGAAGATTATATTGAGAGATATAAGGAGAAAATTAGGAGGGTTAAGTTTTGATGGAACGAGATGGTTCGCATGATGAGCAGATTGTTCGGTGGGCGACTTTTGTGAGGGAGAATCCGGATAAGTGGCAGGAGCAGCATACGGCTTTTTTGAATTCGATGATAATTGGGGCGAACGAGAAATATGATAAGTTGAAGGAGATGCCGAATGGGGAGAAGATAATCTCTGAGTTGAGGAAGTTGAGGTTTGGATTATTGGATGATGTTAAGAGTTTTGATGATTGAAATAGTAAGATATATAAAGTATCAATTGATAACTATTGCATGGAGCAACAAATGTTGAGATCTGCGAGATATCCGAATTTACAGACGGTGTTTATGGTTGAGAAATTTATTAAGGATAATTCTATGTTTTATACTCGGAGGGAAATTTTTAACGAGTTGCCGAAGAAGATGCTTTGGGGGACGTTTAGAATTATTATGGATTATTTAGAGGAGACTTTGAAAATAATGACCGACGAAGATGGGGTTGTTTCTTATATTTGGAATCCGGAGCTCCTTGAGAAAATTAAAGGTATGTCTGAAATTAAGGTAGTTTGATAATGTTTTTATACTTGGGGATATTAGTAGAGTGATGGAATATGAGGAGATTACTCGGGAGATAATTAGAATTTTTTTTAAGGTGTATAATATTTTGGGTGATGGTTTTTTGGAACGGGTGTATGTTGGGGCTATGAAAGTAGAGTTGGATAGGGCTGAGTTGAGGTGTGTTCGGGAGTTGCCTATTAAGGTTAATTATGAAGGGGTTATTGTTGGGGAATATTTTTGTGATTTGTTAGTGGAGGAGAAAGTGTTGGTGGAAGTTAAAGCTGTTTCTTGCTTGAGTGATAAAGATGAGAGGCAGTTGAGGAATTATTTGAAGGCTACTCGGGTCGAGGTTGGGTTGTTGATGAACTTTGGGGATGAGGCGAAGTTTAAGCGGCAGTATTGTTCTAATGAGAGCAAGGGAGTTTAAGGTGTTTTTGTGTAACTTGGCTTAGTGATTTTGGGGCTCAGAATTAGAAGAATAAGAGGGTTGGTTTGTGTAACTTGGCTTAGTGTGTTTTGGAACTTGGGATTTTCGCGGATTGGTTGGATTTCGCGGATACGACGGGGGAATTGTTTTGGGTGGGTGATTGGTGGCGAGGGATACTTATGATAAAGGCAGGGTTAAGAATATTCTTGAAAAGTATAGGACTAATAATATTAGGATTTATAATTTGCTTAGGGCTTGGTCTTAAACGGCATGACTCTGGTGGGCCCGATAATGCTGTATTCGGTGACGAGGTCGGAGGATGTGAGGATAATTGCGGTTATTCTTGATTGGGTGAGTCATAAGGATTATGAGAAGTTGTTGAGGTAGGCGAGAGCTTTGCTCTCGAGGTGGTAGGTTGTAGGTCGCTTCGCTTGTAGGTGGTAGGTTTGTTTTTGGACAACTTCGTTGTCGATATTTTTGACTTGGCTATTCTTACTATATTGTTTGTATCACAATAATTCTTATAAGGGGGAACGGCGAGTTTGTTTAATGACAGACAATGTAATGAGTGAGGAAGGTAATCGGATTCTTGGGCGGGATGCTCAGAGGAATAATATTTTGGCGGCGAGGGTTGTTGCTGAGACTGTGAAGACGACGCTGGGGCCGAAGGGAATGGATAAGATGTTGGTTGACCGGAGTGGGAATATTATTGTTACGAATGATGGGGTGACGATTTTGGAAGAGATGGAGATAGAGCATCCGGCTGCGAAGATGATTGTTGAGATAGCTAAGACGCAGGAGAAAGAGGTTGGGGACGGGACGACGACGGCGGTTATGTTGGCTGGGAAGTTTTTGGAGAATGCGGAGAAGTTGCTGGATATGAAGATTCATCCGACGATAATTACGAGGGGCTATCGATGGGCGGAGGAGAAGGCGCAGGAAATTTTGAAGAGTTTGGCGATTGATATTGGGAGCAAGGAAGAGTTGGCGAAAGTTGCGCAGACTGCTATGACTGGGAAGGGAGTTGAGTATTTGAAAGAGAAACTTGGGGATATAATCGTTGAGGCTGCAGAAATCGTTGGTAGTCGGAATTCGGTAGGCGGTAGTCGGATTGATGTTAGTGATATTAAGATAGAGAAGCAGAAAGGCGGGGCGATTGAAGATACAGAGTTGATTCGAGGGATTGTGATTGATAAGGAGCGGATTAATTTGGAAATGCCGAGGCGGGTTGATGAGGCGAGGATTGCTTTGATTGAGGAAGCTTTGGAAGTTAGCACGATGTCTTCGGAGGCCAAGATTTCGGTTTCTTCTCCGGAGCAGTTGACTAGTTTTTTGGGGCAGGAGGATGCTATGTTGAGGGCGAAGGTTGAGGCGATTAAGGAGTCGGGGGCGAATGTTGTTTTTGTTCAGAAGGGAGTTGATGAGTTGGTTCAGTATTATTTGGCGAAGGCGGGGATTTATGCTTTGCGTCGGGTGCCGAGGAGTGATATGCAGAATTTGGCGAAGGCGACTGGGGGGAAAATTGTTTCGAAGTTGTCGGAGATTTGTGCGGACGATTTGGGTTATGCTAATTATGTTGAGGAGAGACGGGATGGCGAGGAGGGGATGACTTATGTTATGGGGTGTCGGAATCCGAAGGCTCTGACGATTTTGATTAGGGGTGGAACTGAGCATGTTGTCGATGAGGTTGAGCGGGCGATGAAGGATGCTTTGGGTGACGTT
>JAHIEP010000044.1 GCA_018901375.1 Nanobdellota archaeon | reverse complement strand
TTATGCGAATTCTACTGTTCACGTCGCTGAGTGGGATGATAAGAAGACTTATTATATTAAGTGTCGGGATGAGTTCCGTAACGAAGACGCTGACTGTAGCGTCGTTGTTAGACCGACTCGGAATTTTCTTTGAAAATTTCTGTAGATGGGAGATGTTAGAACGGCTTTGCCTGTAGACTCCGATATAGAACGCTTTTGGCTGTAGATGTTAGAACGGCTTTGCCTGTAGAACGCTTCGCTGTAAAATGTTTTGAAGAGTAGGTTTATAAATTTTGATTGGTGTTGTTTTTTATGGTAATAAAAAAGAAGGGGCAGCAGACTATGGGGATGCCTGCGAGAAGGGAGGCTTCTCGGGGTGGTCGGTGGTCGGTGGTCGGTGGTCGGGATCAGAGGAAGGGGAAAAGAGCTCAGCAGACTATGGGGATGCCGTTTGGGATGATATTTGCTATTTTTTTGATTGTGGTTTTTATTGTGATTGCGTTTATTGCGGTTAGTGGATTTTTGGATACTGGTAAGAGTGCGAGCGTTGGGATGTTTTATGATGAGTTGCAGGGCGCGGTTGATAATGCTATTAGTGGGCAATCTAGTGAGGTGAGTTTTAAAATTGATTTACCGTCGGGGATTAAGAAGGTTTGTTTTGCGGATTTGTCGTCGGAGATAACTAATCGTGGGGCTGAGTATGATGCGATTAAGAATTATGATGTTTATGAGGCGAATGTTTTTTTGGTTCCGCCTAAGTATGCGCAGAATATGCAATGGAAGTTGATTGAGAAAATTAATATTTCTAAAATTACTGCTGTTAAGAATCCTTATTGCGTTGGGGTTGAGGAGGGGTTGGTTGTTAAGAAGGGGTTTTATGATAAATTGGTTTGGGTTGAATGATGAAGAAGGGACAGTTTAATTTTGTTTGGATATTTGCTCTTGTTGCTGGTGGGGCGATTTTGGCTTTAGCGATTTATGGGGCTACGCAGGCTGGGGATACGATGAGGTTTCAGAGCGATACGGAGGTTGCTAAAAGTATTTCGATAATTACTGACCCGTTGCAGGCTGGGTTTGCCGACGGTAGTTTTGGGAGGATTTCGTTTAGGCAGGAGACTCGGATAAATAATATTTGTTTTGATGGATCCCAGTTAGATAGCGAAGATCGAACGGGACAAGGTTTTGGGAAGAATGATATTTCGGTGGCGACTCGTTCTGATATTGGTGAAGAGTGGAAGTCTGGCGGAGGGGCGACTTCGATTAGGAATAAATATATTTTTTCTCCAGAGGTTAGTTCGGGCAAGGATTATTATGTTTTTTCTAAGCCGTTTAATTTTCCTTATGAGGTCTCTGATTTGATATTTTTGACTAGTGATGATTATTGTTTTGTGAATGTGCCTGAAGATGTTGGAGATGAGATTGTTGGATTGAATATTCCGAATATTGAGATAGATAACTGTTCAAATAGCGACGCTGTTAGGGTCTGTTTTGGTGGGGGTAGTGGTTGTGATGTTATTGTTTATGGTTCTTGTATGTCTGGATGCGATTCGGTTTTTGATGAGGGGACTGTTGTTAAAGGTCGGGATGATTTGAAATATGTTGGAGGGTTAATGTACGGGGCTATTTTTTCCGACGCTGATGTTTATGATTGTAATGTTAAACGGCTGATGTATCGAGCTGGGAAGATAGCTGAGGAGTTTGGCAGCAAGGCTGATTTGATGGATTCTCGAGGCTGTGGGAGTGATTTGGGCGGGGATTTGAATGTTTGGAGTGGAATGCTTACGGGGGCTGGGTCTGAGGATTTGATGTCGTTGAGAGTTGCGGCTGAAAGTATGGATAAAAAAAATAATCGGGAGTTGTGTGGGCTATGGTAAGAAAAAACGAAGTTTTTTCGGTTGTCGGTTGTCGGTTGTCGGGTGTCGGAAGGAGAGGGAAAGCTGGGCAGATGAAGATTATGCAGATGATGTTTATGATTGTGGCTGTGTTTTTCTTTTTTATTTTGGTTGGGTTGTTTTTTTTGATGATTTCGCTTAAGGATATAAGGAGTGGGGCGGAGCAGTTGAATAGGGACCAGGCGATTTCTTCTTTGGGGACTATTGCTGATATGTCTGAGTTGAATTATGGGTCGGGTGAATCTATGACTATTGATAAAGATAAGTTGAGAATTATGTCTGGAAATTTTAGTCGTGATTATGATTCGTTTTGGCCGGTGGCTTCGATTGGGGTTTATCTTCTTTACCCGACGCCAGATGGGATGAGGAAATGTCCTGGGACTGATTGTAATTATTATGAGATTTATAACAACGGGCAGAAAGGGGTTGAAACTCATTCGGCTTTTGTTTCGGTTTGCGAGAAGGTCGAGGGCGACTTCGATGTATGCGAGGTTGGGAAGTTGGAAGTTGGAATGAGGTTGATAGAATGATAAATAAAAAAGCACAGCAGGAGATAGTCGGGTTTGTTTTGATAGTTGTGCTTGTCGTGATTGGGTTGATGGTTTTTTTGGTGATTTCTCTTCGGGGTTCTGATGTTATTGAAAGTAGTTCTAAAGTGACTAATATTTTGGATGCGGTTATGAAACATACGACTGAATGTGCGATTGTTTATGAGCCGGATTATGCCGACTTTGAGGAATTGTTTAAGAGTTGTAATTCTGGGGACAGATGTAAAAATTTGGGCGTGGATGCGTGTGATTATTTGAATGAAAGTTTGAGGGATGTGCTTTGGAGTATGATGGCGAGTGAGGCTTCGATTGATGCTTATCAGCTTGATTTTTTCGTTAAGGATGGCACGCCTCCGCAAGTACCCTCTGTGGATGGTAAGAGACTTTTGCAGATTGTCGAGGGGAATTGTACTGGAAGTATTAGTTCGGCGCAGAGGAGCATCGTGTTTAGTAGGGATAGTGACTTGATTGTTAGAATGAAAATTTGTGGGGTTTGATTATATGTCGATTATTATTTGGAGTCTGTCTATCGCTAGGACTGGCATTAGGGATTCTCTCTTTCCTGTTTTTTCGGCATGAAATTCTATGAATCCGAATCTGTCTAAAACTTTTATGTCTTCTCTTACGGATTTGAAATCTCTGCCTAGGAGTTTGGCTAGGGCATAGATTGATTTTGGATTTTTGGATTTTAGGGCATGGAGGATTCTGGCTTTCTCGTTGCTGAGAATGCTTCTTAAAAGTTTTATGTCTGAAAAGTCGTGGGATTTTTTTTCGCCTATTAGCTTTGAAACAAAGTTTCCTTTATTTACATTTACGTCTACATATCTTATTTTTGTCTTCTTTTTTGGCGCCATTTCTTATATGTGGTAAGTTTGTTTAGATATATAAGTTTTATGTTTTCTATATATATGTGATTTTATACCCTATATATTCTAGTGGGTAGTGGGTAGTGGGTAGTGGGTAGTGGAATTTTTGCTGTTTTTTTTCGTGACAACAAAAACTTTATAAATAAACCCTTTAAAATCGGCGTTTTCGAGGAGGTTTTGGAGAATTATAATGACAAGCTTTATATAGGGAAAATGGGTATTGTATTTGTGCGTTATTGTTTATCAATAATGCTGACTAGTCAGTGTTCATATAGGGACCCTAGTGATGACAACTTATAACGCTCCCTAGTTATAAGCAAAAACTTTTACTCTTCGAAAATTTATTTTCGTTGCAATAAAAAATTATTGTCAAGAGCAAAAGTTTTTCCTGCCAGGCTATTAGAAATGTTGAACGTGGTTTTCCACGGCCTTGAAAAAGGCGGCTGAAATAATAGTGCTGAAAGGAGGTTTAAAATAATGAAAAAAATATTTAGAAAAGCTATTACGATTTTAGGAAGTGCTGCTTTAATTGGAATGACTGTTGGTTCTGCGGCTGCGGCTGCTTACCCTGCTCCATTTACAAGTAATACTGCTATCGTTGTTGGTGCTAGTGCTGCTCCATCTGATAATGTTGCTGCTGCTTCTATTGCGTCTAACTTAGATGCGAGTGCTGCAGGAGTGGTATCTACTGGATCAATTACTGGCGAATCTGTTGATTTAGCTAGTGGGTCTGATCTTTTATATTTGAATGATGAACTTAATGAGAATATTCAAACTTTAACTAAAAGTGGTTTACCTACAGTTTTAGCTGACGGTTCGTTTGCTAATGATGATGGTACTGCTTATGATTTTGAGCAAACCATTGCAATTGGTGTTAGTACGAGTAATAGATTTGCATTTACTAATTCGGATAACGATTTGAGTGATCCTGCTTTAGCTTTGGAATTATCTTCTAATACTGCTAATGCTATTTACAATTTGACTGTTACTTTTAACAAAGCAGTAAATCTTTCGGCGAGTGCTTCTGAGGGTGAGGATATTACTATCTTCGGAAAAACATATACTGTTGGTACTGCTACTGATGCTGATACTCTTGTATTACTTGGTGGCTCTGAAGGTGCAATCATTAATGTTGGAGAATCTACGACACTTGTTGTTGAGGGAATCTCTTATGATGTTGCTCTACTTGGTTTAAGTTCTGCTTCAACTACGCAAGCTAGTATTAGTGTTAATGGAGATACAAAGACATTTACGCAAGGACAGACAAAATCTGTTGGTGGCGTTGATGTTTATACTAAGACTGTTTTCCGAACTGGTGACAGTGGAGAAGGATATGCTGAAGTTCAGATTGGTTCTGGAAAGTTAACTTTTGAAACTGGTTCTGCTGTAGCAACTGGTTCTGACAATGATGCCATTGATGGAACTTTGATTACAACTACACCTGCTACTGGAGATATATTCGGTGCATTAACTAAGATGGTTATTGGTATTGTTGCAAAAGACAATGACGAGAATCATTTGTTAGTTGGAGAATCTTTCGTTGACCCTGTTTTCGGTACTGTTATCGTAAAGATGAATGGTGTTGAGAACGGTCCTGTTTTCTCAGGAGAGAAAGATACTGGTCGAACTGAGCTTGAGTTGCGTAAAGGCGGAAATCGGGAAATACAAGTTGTATTGACTGACAATGCTGGAAATACTGCTACTCTTCCAATGGTTTACAATGACGTTGCGCAAGATGATGCTGGTTATGATATTGAACTCTATGAGGGTGCGAATATTTCCGATGAGGAATATTTCATCTTGAATAGTGGAAATAATCATCACTTTATGCAGATGAAGAAAGTTAACATGGTAGCTACTGCTGCGAACAGCGACGTTGCTATGAAAGACTTGTTAAGTGGTACAACGTATACATTTGATAACCATGATTTTAGTAGTGGATATGATGCTACTATTGGTGGTCAGACATATACTATTACTAATGTTTCGTCTACAGAGGTAACTGTTACTTCGAGTGATTATAGTAAGACTAGTACAACTGGTAAAATTGCTGTTTATCCTTACTTAGAACTTGTTTCTGGTAAAGATACAAGAGTTGCTTGGACTGATAGTATAACTATCTACGGTGTTGCTAATGGAACTACATTCGAGACTCCAACTGGAAACGTTGTTCTAGGAACTAACATTACGGATGCTGTTGATACAGAATCCCCTGGAGAGGTAGATTATGTATTTAGTATGGTATGGACTCCAACTAATGAGACTGCTGATGTAACTATTTCGCTTGATAAAGATCAAGATGGTAGTACTGATTCTGCTAACACAAATGTTAGCCTTCTTTTCATAGAAGAAGACGATAAGTCTGAGGCTACGACAACTACAAAGAATGCTATTATTATGGAAGTAGATGATACTGGTACTTATGCTACGGCTTCTACGCCTTTATTCCCTAATCAAACAGAGGATACGGGTTATAGTTCGGAAACATGGGACGATACTAACCTTATTGGTTGGTTGACTAACTTCGGTACATATGTATGGAGAGATACTAGTGGTACAAATCAAGATTTCGTAGGATTATCTTATGGAAAAGATATGATGTATGCTGATGTTCTCTTTGCTGAGGGCGAGGCTGCTACTACTGTTGAGGCTGGTGTTGTAACTGTTATGGATAGTGCTGTTGGTACTGTTGCAGGTAAGAATTTAGTAGTTGTTGGTGGTTCTGCTATCAACTCCGTTGCTGCTGAATTACTTGGTGGTGCATATAGTGAAGCTGCATTTACTGCTGAGACTGATGTTGCTGCTGGTGAGTTTTTGATTCAATCCTTTAGTAGGGCTGGAAAGACTGCTCTATTAGTTGCAGGTTACAATAAGGAAGACACTGAGAAAGCTGTTACTTACTTATTGAATTATCCTATAACTACTACTACTGGTACAAAGTACAAAGGTACGTCTGCTACGCAAGCTAGTTTAGTTGTTGCTTAAGTAAACCAAAATTATGAAGGATTTTTTCCTTCTTTTTTTCTTTTTTTTTCTTTTTTTTCTCTTCAATGAGGAGATTTATGTTATTTCTCCGTCGCTGTTTGGCGCTTCGGCTTTAGAGCTTCGCTTCAGAGAAAAATCTTCGGGATTTTTCTTCAGAGGACTGCGGTCCTTCAGAGCTTCGCTTCAGAGGCGCGTTGCTTCAGAGGCGCTTTGCTTCAGATTGAATTGGCTGATTGAATGACTTGGCTTGAAAAGAGTTGAGGTAATTTGGGATGGAGCCTTTAAAAAGATTATTTTTTTAAAGAGATTAGGACGATGAAAAGGCAAAAAATAACTTTAATTTCAACGGATGGTTTTGTTCAGCATGGGGTTAGAAGTATATCCGCTTTTTTGAAGAGTGAAGGTTTTGATGTTAATGTTATATTTTTTACTTATGAGAAAGATGCAGAAGAGGTGTATAATTCTCCGGGAATATTGAAAGCAATAAGAGAGATTGTTAAGGATTCTGTTTTTGTTGGTATATCGACTAATATGCAAGTTAATAGTCCTTTGGCGATATGGATATATAATCATATAAAGGATATGAATATTCCTGTGGTTTGGGGAGGGATATATCCTACGATTAATCCTGATGATTGCATTAAGCATTTTGATATTGTTTGTAGAGGGGAAGGGGAATATGTTACTTTGGAATTAGCTCAGAAGTTGATTAAGGGAAATTCAATAGATAGGGTACCTAATTTGTGGGTGAGGTCTAAAGGTGGGGAAGTAATAAGGAATCAACCAAGAGAATTAATTGCTGATTTAGATATTCTGCCTCTTCCGGATATTGATAGTTCGACTCATTATTATTTGAATAAGGAGGAGGGTGTGATTAAGAAAATTCCGAGGGGAGATCCTTTGATGAGTGGGGCTGGAGGAACATATTGTCTTCACGGGAGTCGGGGATGTCCGTTCGTGTGTTCTTATTGTTCCAATAAGGCAATAGATACTCTTTATTGTGGTAAGTTTAGGAGGGTTAGGAAGAGAAATATTAATTTAATAATAGAAGAGTTGAAGGTAGCTGTTAAGGTAGCTAATCCTGGGTTTGTGTGGTTTTCCGACGATGTTTTTCCTCTTCGGAGTGATGAGGAACTTAAGTTGTTTTGTTCTTTGTATAAGAAGCATATTAATCTTCCTTTTATGTGCTATGTTTCACCGACGACAGTCTCGGAAACTAAAATGAAATATCTTGTTGATGCGGGACTAAAAGTTGTAGAGATGGGAGTTCAGAGTGGTAGTGATTATATTAATAAGAATATTTACGAGAGACAGCAGACTAATGAGGACGTGTTGAGGTCTGCGCGAATACTGAGTAAATTTGGGAATCGGATAACTGTGAGATATCAGTTTATTTTATTTAATGAATATGAGAGGGAGAAAGATATTGTTGAAACTATAAATTTGATTAAGAGGATTCCTTCTCCTTATTTTATGCAGGCTTTTACTTTGTCGTTGTTTAAGGGGTCTGAATTATATAATAAATATTTGAAGAGTGGGCATTTGTCTTCGAAATATAAAATGCTTACTTATACCGAGGCTGACCTTGCGTTTTGGAGGAGTGTTGGTAAGATGTCTAATAGGAAGCATTATCTGTATATGTTGTTGTGGGTAATGATTCAATCGTCAAGATTTGGAAATAAGGTGTCTGGTTTTCTTAAAAATGATAGATTGGTGAAGATAAGAAGAGTTCCGACTTGGTTTTGTTATTTGTCTTCTTTTGCTGTGGTTTTGATATACAAAGCGGTTTCGTTGAAGAGATGGCTGATTCCTTGATTTGGTGAGTGGGGGGCTCACTTCGTGGGGGGCTTGGTGGATGGTGTGAGTTTTGGGAATGGGGTTTTTGAATTGTGGGATGGGGCTGAGAGGACATAAATCTTTTTATATTAAAATAAAAAATAATGATATGAATAAACAGTTGATTTTTTTTCTTTTATTGGCGTTTGTATTTTTATATGGGGGGACTATGGTATCTAATTCTGTATTGCAATTATCTGGTATAGTGATAATCTTTTTTCTGATATACGATGTTTGTTTTAATAGGGGCAATTATAAGACAATTAAAGAGTATCATAAATTCAATTTTGGGCTTGTTCAGTTTTTAGGACATATTGATTTAATATTTGGATTCTTATTATTTCTCGAGGCTGTTAGTGGGATCGTACCTTTCTTTTTGCTTTCTTTTATTTCTATTATAATACTCATAAAGGGGCTCGTTTTTGTTTTGGGGAGGGACGTGGCAAGTTTCTTGGATATAATATTTTCTATTATAATTATAAGTTTGAAATCGGCTCCAGTTCCTCAAGTAATTCTTATTGGAATTTCAATTTACTTTATACAGAAAGGATTGTTTAGTTATCTTAATTAATCGAGGGATATGTTTTTGATTACAGGTTGGTGTTAAGCAAAATTTTTAAACTCTTTTTGTTGTGATTTGTTATGAGAAAGATTCGGACGCAGGCAGAAGTTAATAGGAAGAATAAGCGTAATCAGATTGTTGTTGGGGTGGTTCTGGTTGGGTTGTTGCTTGTTTCTACTTTGGGGTATTCTTTGATGAGTAGCGACGAGGATAAGAGTTCTAGCGTTAGTGAGCTTGGGATTGATTTTGTTAAGATTGATGGGATTTGGAAGGCGGTTATCGACGGGGGTGTTTTTGGATTTCGGAATTTGCCGTCGGAGGTTTCGGATATTGATGTGAATGTGTCGGCTGATTTGGGGTTGTATTCTGGGAAGGTTTTGTATTTTATTAATCCTGGGACGGGAGCTTCTGAGGTTTTGAATAATCTTGGTGGATATATTTTGAGATACCAGGAATCTTGCCTTCGACAAGATTCCGGTAGTTCGGTGGTCGGTGGTCGGTGGTCGGAAGATGCGAGTAATGGGACTGAGTGCGGTGGGGATTTGCCTGTGAAAAGTTGTTATGATAATGTTATAATTTTTGAAGGTGGTAATGAGAGTTTGGTTTATCAGGATGATAATTGTGTTTATGTCGTCGGTGATTCTGTGAAGGCTACCGATGCATTTTTATATAAAGTTTTAGGAGTATATTGATGGCGAAGAAAAAAGCTAAAAAAGCTGTTGTAAAAAGGGTTGAGTCGGTAGAGGAGTCATCGAAGAAATCTGTTATTGAAAATGAGAATAGGCAATTGTTTTGGTTTTTTGTCGTCGTTGGTGTTGTTTTTGCTACGGTGTTTGTTTCGTATTTTTTTGTTGAGAGTTTGAAAGGTTTTGAATATGGCGGGGCGAATTGGACGGTTGAGGATTATGGACAATTTGATGTTTATCATGCGAGGTTTGCGTCTTTGTATCGTAAGAATATGATGTATAATCTTTATTTGAGAAACGACCCTCGGAAAAATAATGTTCCCGTCGAAGGGGAATTTAAAAGTTTTAAGCGTGGTGGGTATATTTCTTTGAGTCAGGAATTTGAGTCTTGTAGGGGAGAGGTCTCTCGTGTGATGGTTGACCTTGGTGCTTTTTTGAAATCTGGGCTTGGAATGGATGCGATTGCGGTTGCTACCAGCGACGCTGAATTTTCTTTAAGATCAGAGACGCCTTATGTTAATTGCTCTAACACTCTTGACAGATCTGTTTTTATGATTGATGTTGGTGAGAATGGTGTTGTTCAGGATGATGTAAATAGGTTTTGTTATACGATTACCGTCGAGGATTGTAATGATATAACTTCTGTTGAAAAGTTTATGACTGAAATTCTTGTGGCACACATGGGGGGGTAGGGGTTAGAGAGAAAATTTCGATTTTCTCTTCAGAGGACTGCGGTCCTTTAGAGCTTCGCTTTAGAATGAGTTGGCTTAGTGAGATTAAGGGTTAAGTGATGGGAGAATGGATATGGAAATTTTAAATAAAATGGAAATGATTGATGGATAGTCAGCTTTTGATTGGGCTTTTATTGACGGTGTTGCCCGTGTTTGAGTTGAGGGGTGGGCTTCCTGTTGTTGTTGAGTATGCTTTGAAAAATGGGGTTTCTGTCTGGCCGTATTTTTTTATTGTTCTTATTCTGAATGTGTTGGTTATTTTTTTCATATTCATATTTTTTGATTTTGCTCACGAGGTTCTTATGAGGGTTCGGTGGTATCGGGTTGTTGCTGAGCGTGCTTTGAAAAGATTGCAGAGGAAGGCTGACAAGCTTGAGCGGAAGATGGCTGGTTGGGGATATTTTGCATTGATGTTTTTTGTTGCTATTCCGTTGCCTGGGACTGGGGCTTGGACTGGGACGATTGTTGCTTGGATTTTGGGATTGGATAGGGTTAAGAGTTTTTTGGCTATTGCTTCCGGAGTTGTCGTCGCTGGTTTACTTATTCTTCTTTTTTCTCTTGGGATTTTTGGTTAGGTGAATTATAAACTTAATATCTGAGCATATTGGTATTGATTTTATCTTGTATATTTTTACGACGGCGAACCAGGTTCCTACTACGAATATTGTTGATATGAGATGCCAGAAAATCCAGTGAGCTGTTTCGAAATACTGGGTGCTTATCATTGGGATTAGGATTAGGATTCTCAGAATGTTTAGGATGAAAAATGCTATTAGAGCGGTTATGATTGCCTTTGTTCGCGTTTTTGGTTTTATGTTTTCTGTTGATAAGATTAGTAAAAGAAGTAGGTAGAATGCTGAACCAGCGACGCAGGCTGGGACTATTTTTATCATGGTGTTGTTTAATATGATTGCATTATTTGTCACAATTGGATTTGCGAATGTTGATAGAATTAGATTTAAAGTGTTGACTGTTAATGGGGTTAGAATTTTGTAAATTATGTAGAGGTTTCCTAATCCTAATAATAGGATAGTTAAATATCTTGAGAACAAACCTAATATTTTTTTGGATTGTTTATTCATCTAGACAGATAGGTTCGATTGTTTTTAAAACTGCGTTTTTGTCGAGCTTCTTGAAACTCTGATTATTAGAACTAGGAATATTAGAATGAGGACCGCTACGATTCCTGCGATTATGTAGAGTGTTGCGTTGTTGATGTCGCTGAATACGCTTGGCTTCTCAGATATCTGAACAGATACTGATTGACTGTATTTTTCACCGTCGACAATCGTGTCTATTTTGAAAGCTTGAGAGCCTGACGTTGTTGGGGATAATGTGATTAGGACTTCTGAGTATTCGCCCGCTTTGATTGAAGTTGATTGTGGGGTTATGCTTATTAGGTTTGCCCATGATTCGAATTCCGACGCTGAGATGATAAAGTCGTTGTCTTCGCCGTTGTTTGTGATTGTTGCTTTTACAATTAGGTTTGTTCCCATCTCTGCTATTGAATTTAGGTTTGCTGTTACGCTTGGAGCTGGAGAAGTGCATGATAGTATTTCTAATCTTGCTGAGTAGTCTTTGTCGAGGTCGTCTTGTGAGTTTTCGCTGTATGAAGTTTCTAGTAATTCGTCTTCTTTGTCATCATAGTCGTAAAATGTTCTTATATCTAAGCCGTATGCGTTCTTTGATAATTCTTTTGGAATATCAAGGAAGAATACTATTTCTTTTCGTTTTCCTGCCCTTAAATCATCTATAACAATTTTTTCATTAATTCCAAGAACTGAGTTTCTTAGTGTCACCAAAACTTTTTGTTCTTTGTCTGAACCCAAGTTGTATATGCTTAATGGTAATTCTACATTTTTGTCTCCGCATGAAGCTGAAACTATTAATACTTTATCTTTCAAAATAACTGCTGGGTCGTTCTCTCTTGTTACGTCGATTTTTTGATATAATCCCTCGCTGAGATATTTTGTTGCTGCTTCTGCTGTGCATTGTGTGTCTTCATCGTTATCTGAATAGGCTTTAATATATACTTTGTACCTTCCAGCTTCTAAGTCTGCTGGGATTTCGCTTATTTTGAATGTTGCGATTTTTGAATCTCCATCTTTGATTGTGTTTAGGCTGATTTCTTCTTTGTCGAATTCAAAATCTTTTGTTACGTCATTGTCGTTTTCGTCTAATACCATTATTGTTACTAGGACGTTTTTTACGTTGTCGGTAGAGTGTGTGTTTTCGACTTCTACTTCTATATCTACTCCATCTAATAAGAACCAATCTTCGTCTTCTCCTGCTCCGTTATTTGTGAAGGTTACGTCTCTTATTTTTAAGTCTCCTATTTTCCCGTTGATTTCGCAGAAGTTGTAGTCTATTGGAGGGATTGATGCTTTTGTAATTGGAACTGTGAATGTAACATTCTTTGAGCTTCCTGCTCCACTTGGGTCTGCCCATATTGTTCCTGCGATGTTTCCTGTTTGACCTGTTGGGATCGTTATTGTAGAAACTATACTTAATGTTTGGTCTGCGTTGATTTGGTTGTGAGAAAATGAAAAGTTGCCTACTCCTTGTGTTAATACTGAATCACTCCAATTGATATCCGCTTCAACTCCGCTATTTTCTAAATTGAAAGTTATTTGAAATGATGTTTGGTTATCCTTTACAGAAGTTGGTATTACGATATTACTTATGCTTAAAGATGCCGCACTAGCGACGCTGAAACTTAAGAAAAGAACCGTTAGGATTCCGATGAAAGTAAATGTGTTTTTTACCATGTTGTAATTCTGGAGTTACAATGGTTTATAAATATTTCTATTTTTGAGAATATAATTTAGAGCTTCGGCTTCAGAGAAAAAATCTTCGGGATTTTTTCTTCAGAGGACTGCGGTCCTTCAGAGCGACGCTGTCGCTTCAGAGCTTCGCTTCAGAATGTTGTTGTTGCTTTGTTATGGTTGGATATTTAAAGTGGTTTTATGATTTAGGATGAAGCCTGGCTTAACATAAGATTTATATATAATTAATCTATTGTTATTGTATGGTTAAGTCGAAGGAGAATTTGATTGGAGCGTATGCTTTTTTGATTGGTGTAGTCTTGGCTGTGATTTTTGGGCTGTTTAATAAGTCGCTTGAATCTGCTGGTGGGTGGTTTTATTCGACGCTGGTTTTGATTGGGATTGTTGTTGGGTTTATGAATGTGGGGGATAAGAACTCGGGGACTTTTTTGCTTGCTGGTTTGTCTTTGGTTATTATTGGGTCTTTGGGATCTGAGCCTTTGAAGTTTATAGCTTTTAATAATTATGTTGTGAATTCTTTGAGAAATGTTTTGGGGTCGCTGTTGGTTTTGTTTGTGCCGGCTACTATTATTGTTGCGTTAAAGACGGTTTTTGCGATGGCGAAGATTTAGCGAAGCTAAATTTTGAGGGTTTCGGGTTTCGG
>JAHIEP010000043.1 GCA_018901375.1 Nanobdellota archaeon | reverse complement strand
TTATTTTTTGGGTCCCATTTGGAGAACCGGTACCAGACTTCTATGTTGAAAGTTTTTATTATGTAATTAATCAAGTCCATTACTTTTCCGAATTCTTCTTCTAATTGTTTGGGTGTGCAGATTACGTGTCCATCAGCGAGGGTGAATTGCCAGAGTCTTGTTAGTCCTCGTAATTCTCCTGATTGTTCTTTTCTGAATAGCGTTGAGATTTCTGCGTATTTTTTTGGGAGGTCTTTGTAGCTTCTTGGTTTTCTTTTGAAGAGAACGAATTGGAATGGGCAAGTCATGGGTCTTAGAGCGTAGTCGTTTCCTTCGATGTTTAGGGTGAACATGTCTTTTTTGTAATGTTGCCAATGACCTGATATTTTGTAGAGGTCGCTTTTTGCCATGATTGGTGTCGAGGTGTATTCGTATCCTCTTTTGAGTTCTTCGTCGGTGGTGAATCTTTCTATTTCTCTTTTTATCGCTGTGCCTTTTGGAGTTAGTAATGGGAGCCCTGGTCCGACTACTTCGTTTACTATGTATAGGTCTAGTTCTCTTCCGAGTTCGACGTTGCTTTTTAGGTTGTTGTTTCCACGAGGGGCTTGCATTTTTACTTTGCTTAGTTTTCTTAATATTTGTGTTCTCTCTTCTTGGCTTAACTCGACTTCTTCTGTGTTCTTTGTTTTCATGTTGTTTTAAGAAAAGGAGAATTTATAAAGATTTGTTGTTTGAGTGGAGAATGGTAGGTAGTTTTGAATACGACAAAGAAGAAGATGTTTTTTATATTTATAATTCTGACTTGCCAAAAATAGTTTGTGGGTCGATAGTTTGCGGTGATGTTGTTTTTGATATTTCGGGAGACGGCGAGGTTGTTGGAATGCAGATTGAGGGTGCTTCCGATTTTTTTGGATTTTCTTTGGATGTTTTTGATAATATATCCGAGGCTGGAATGAAGGTTATGACTCAGGGTAATGCTATCGTTATTGATTTGTTGTTTGTATAAGTGGCATATCTCGTAAATTCTTGATTTGTGAAGGTGTAAGCGGGTTATGTAACTTGACTGGTTGCTATTTTTTTTGGGGAGATTTAGGCGAATTTATCGGATTGCTGCGGATTTGGGGACCCGACTAACGAGAGAAGGTGGAGTTTAATTAATTGTTAGGGAATATTCCATAGCTTGCTTGCGATTGATTTGTTGTTTGTATTGGAATAATCAATTTTTTATGAACGGACTTGCATGGACTTGGAACGGACTTACATGGACTTTTTTGGGTGAATGTTTTAAGTGAGTTTGTGTTTGTGATTTTTCTTCGAAGTTTAGAAAGTAGTCGTTGTCCACCATAATATTTTATTACTTTTTGGTATTTATAATTTGGTGTTGTTTGGTTGTCAGAATAAGAGAATTTAAAAAGATTTGTTGTTTGGGTTGTTTATTATGAATGGGGAACGTGTTGCGATTTTTATCGACGGAAGTAATTTGTATAACAGCTTGAAGACTAATGGTGTAAAAATAAAATTTCAGGATTTAATCAATTGTCTTGAGAAAAAGAGAGAAATTGTTGGTATCTTTTATTATACTGCTTTGTTGGATAAAAATTTTGATTATGATAAATACGAAAAGCATAATCGATTTCTTAGTAAGTTGAGAGAGATTCCAAATTTTAATGTTGTTCTGTGTAATTTGAGAAAGATTGTTCATAGTGATAATTCTGTTGAATATATGATTAAGGGTGACGATGTGTGTTTAGCTACGGATTTAGTTAAGGGCTCTTTTAGAAATAGTTTTGATGTTGCGATTATTGTATCTGGGGACGAGGATTTTATACCTGCAATAAAAGTTGTCCAAGAAAATAATAAGAGAGTTATTAATGCATTTTTTCCAAAAAGTTCTTCGTATTTATCGAGAAGATGTTGTGATGGTTCTATAAACCTTAAGAAGGAATTAAAAAGAAGTCCTAGTATCCGAGGACACTAGGACCGTTATTGGTATTATTAAGATAGTAGAGTTTATAAAGATTTATGCTTTGAGTGATTTATGGTAGGTGATGTTGTCGATAGGTGTCCGACGGGAATTGTTGGGTTTGACCGGCTTTGTGGCGGGGGCTTTGTGCGGAACAGTGATAATCTTGTTATTGGTGGTCCGGGTTCTGGGAAGTCGACTTTTCTTTTGCAGTTTTTGTATAATGGTGCGACGAAATATGCTGAGAATGGATTATATTGTTCTTTTGAGCCGGACATTGTTGATACTTTGAATGATGCTCAGAATCACGGTTGGGATTTTTCTAGGTTGAGCGAGGAGGGGAAAATTAGTTTTATGAGGTTCGCGCCTCAGACTTCTATTGATGATTTGAAAAAAGAATTGACTACCATGATTTCTAAAAATAATGTTCGGAGGATTTGTTTTGACCCGATTTCGGTTTTGGCTTTGGGGTTGAGTGACCAGGGGAAAATTCGGCAGACGATTTTTGATTTGTCGGCACTGATGAAGAGGATGAGGGTTACGACGCTTTTTGTCGACGAGAGTTTGGAGAATGATGGGATGACTCGGATTGTTGATGGGGATTGGACGAAGACGGATATTTTGACTTTTCTTTCTGATTCGGTTACGATACTTTACGATTCTGGGATTGCTGGAGTTGGGGACCGGGCGGTTCGGATTACGAAGATGAGGAGGACGGCGCACGAGAGGAAGGCGATTGGGTTTTCGATTAAGGATAGTGGGATTGAGGTTTATGGGGTTGGGGCAACGAGAGGATAGATTATAGAGAATAGAAAATAGATTGTTTTGGGAGTTGAGTGTGAATTGGCTGTGTAACTTGGGTACTAAAATTTTAGCTCACGGATTTACACGGATGCGCACGGATGTTTGTTTTGGGGTGGGTGTGTAACTTGTTCGGAGAATTAAAAAGAACACGGATTTCACGGAGGACACAGAGGACGCGGATTTTTTTATTTTGGGTTTGGTTTGGTGTTATCTTGTAGTAGTTACAGATAGAAAGGTTTAAAAGTTGTTGATTTCTGTGGTTTGTATGAAGAAGGGAAAATTATTGAATGGTGTGCTTGGCGGAATGATTATAGGTTCGGCTTTGGTGTTTCCTCGAGAGATGATTCGTGGTGCTGTGGATTTTTATAGCGACGCTGTTAATGGAATTAGGTGTGTTCGTGAGGTGGGTTCTGGGCTGGGTTGTGGGGATGGGATTGAGGGGGTTGTTGGTATTGAGAGGGCTGTTTCTGAAGTTGGTGTTGAGGAAGTTTATACAAGAGAAGAAACTATTATTAATTATCATGCTAATAGGATTGGAGTGGACCCTAAATTATTGATGGCTATTCGTAAGGCCGAAAACGGTGGAGATGGGGTTGAGTTTGGAATTTTGTCTGGGGGAGCTAGGTATGAAAAGGATAAGGGGTATTCTGATGCTAATGGTGTTTTTTGTGAATATGATTCTGAATTTGAAAAACAATGTTGCTGGGCTGGTCATACTATTAAAAAGAGAAAGGCGGAATTTGATAGTCTGTCTTCGGATAAAAAATCTGGTTATTTAGATTTAATTGATTATATTGGAAATACCTATTGTCCAGTTGGTGCTGAGAATGATCCTGCTGGATTGAATAAAAATTGGAAAAAGAATGTGGGTCGTTTTTACCGAGAGTTTAAAGGTGATTAGTAGATGAATTTGTTGAATTGTTTTTCGACTTGAGATAGATTAGTTTAGTAATTTTTTATGTACGCTCAAATATCTTCTTATGAAATATTTTACGAAGTCTTCCTCTTTTTTTTGTAGAGCTTTGTAATATGATTTTCTTTTTTTGTATTCTATTATCAAAATTGGATAGCCGGAATGCCAGAGGATGTGGTTCATTAGGAGCCTTCCGATTCTTCCGTTACCGTCGCCGAATGGGTGAATTTTTTCGAATCTGTAATGAATTTTTGCTGATAGTTCCACTGTGTTTATTTTTTTGTTTTCTATTGATTTAATCAGGGAAGTCATTAGAGACTTGATGTCTTTTGGCTCCGGGGCGATGTAGTTTCCTACTCTTACTAGGTATGTTCTGAAAACTCCTGCGATGTCTGGTTTTGTTTCGTTGAAGATATTTTTGTGCCATTCCAGGAGTAATTTATTTGATATTTTTTCTTTGTTTTTTAAGATGTCTTGGAAGGATTTTGAGTGATGCTCTGTTTCTTTTACTTCTCTTATTGGTTTGTTTGGTGAGATACCGTCTTGGATTATTATTCTTGCTTCTTCTTCTGTTATCGTCGAGCCTTCTATTGCGTTTGTGTTGTAGGTGAAGTTGATTGCTAGTTCTTCTATCTCTCTTTGTTTGGCCGATGGTGGGAGTTTTGACCAGTTTTTTTGGAAGTTGGTTTTGATTGATTTTAGTTTTTTTGTTAGTTCTTTTTGGATTTCATTTTTGAATTTGGTTTTTATTTCTTCTATGTTCTTTGGTATTTTTTTGCCTAAGTAAATTTCTTTTGTGATTATCTTGGTTCCTTTTCGGTATGAATGTTGAAGGTAGAAATAGTCTTTTCTGTTTAGGATTCTCATATTATGTTTTACATTACAAAGTATTTAAATTTATGGTTTTTGGATTTTTGTAATGTAAGGGTTAATTTTTGTAGATGAATTTGTTGAATTGTTTTTCTGCGGTTGCTCTTCTTTTTTGGTGTTCGGACAGGATTTTGTTGATTTTTTCTATTAGGATTGCTTTTACTTCGCCTGATAAGAGTTGTCCTTTTGAATATTTGTTGTAGATTTCTGCGAGTTTTTTGTCGTCGTGTTCAAAGTATTTTAGCCATTGGCAGGCGACGTCGACTTCTATGTTTCCGCCGAGTTTTCTGTGTTCTTCTACTGTTTCTTTTCCTCCGCTGAATGCGTATTTGTTGATTTTGTTTTTTACTGTTTTTGCGTCGTCGGTCATTAGGATTGCTTTGCTTGAGCCTGAGCTGGAAGATTTTCCTGTTGCACCTGTTAATGGGGACATGAATTTTGCGTGAATTATACAGGGTTTT
>JAHIEP010000042.1 GCA_018901375.1 Nanobdellota archaeon | reverse complement strand
TAAAAAAATCACTAAGCCAAAGATAAAACAACAAACCAATTACATTTTCTCGAACCACCCCACGAAGTGAGCCCCCCATTTTGCAAAGCAAAATGAGCCCCCCGAGAAACAAGTTTCTCGAGCCCCCGTTCAATAACATTTATATAGAATAAATGTTATTGAACCGCATGGGTGACAACTACATAGCATGGCTCTCTAATCTCTCGAAAGCAGACCTAAACCTCGCAGGCGGAAAGGGCGCAAACCTCGGAGAAATGTATAACAACAAATTCCCAGTCCCACCCGCATTCGTCGTAACCACCGACGCATTTTTCTACTTCCTTAAAGAAGCAAAACTCGAACAAAAAATCAAAGACATCCTCAACACAATAAAAGTCGATAACACCGACGACCTAACACAAAAAGCAAAAGAAATCCGAAAACTAATAACCGAATCAGAAATGCCAGAAAACTTACAAAACGAAATCACCGAAGCATACGACCACTTCAACGTCGACCTAGACGACTTCCACAACTCACCAGGCGCTCTCGCAATCCTAAAATCCTCACGAGAATCAATCTTCGTATCCGTCCGTTCATCAGCGACGGCAGAAGACCTCGGCGACGCATCCTTCGCAGGACAACAATCTTCCTTCATAAATGTAAAAGGCAATCCCGAGTTAATCCAAAAAATCAAAGAATGCTTCGCCTCAATTTTCACAGCCCGTTCAATTTACTACCGAAAGAAAAAGGGCTTCGAAGGATTAGTCGGCATCGCAGCAATCGTCCAAAAAATGATAAACTCTGACAAATCCGGAGTCATATTTTCAAGAAACCCAGTAAAAAACAATGACGAAATCCTAATCGAAGCCGTCTTCGGACAAGGCGAAGGAATCGTATCAGGGACGATAAAACCCGACCAACACACACTAACAAGAGACCTCGAACTAATCCAGGAAAAAATCTCAGATAAAAAAGTCGCAATAATTCGAACATCAGGAGGAGAAACAAAAACAATCCAACTAACACCCGAGAAATCCAACTCCCGAGTTCTAAAAACTTACGAACTAAAACAACTAGCTGAATTCGCAATCAAACTCGAAGAACACTACAACAAACCACAAGACATCGAATTCGCAATCGAAAACGAAAACACCTACATCCTACAAACCCGTCCAATCACAACCCTGAAAAAAACAGAAACAAAAGAGGCAGACCTCGACGGACAAATCATAACAGAAGGTATGGCAGCCTCGCCAGGAGTTGCATCAGGAATCGTAAAAATAATCCACTCAATGGACGACCTCGGAAAAATCAAAGACGGCGACATCCTAGTAACCACAATGACAAACCCAGACATGGTAGTCTCAATGCAAAAAGCCGCAGCAATAGTAACATCTGAAGGCGGAGTCACTGCACACGCAGCAATCGTCTCACGAGAAATGGGAATCCCCGCAATCGTCGGAGCCCAAGACTGCATGGAAAAACTAAAAGACGGAGACGAAATAACCGTCGACGGATTCCACGGAAAAGTCTTCGCAGGAAAAGCCGAAAACAAATCAGTAAAAATCCTACCAGTCGTAGACACAAAAACAAAAATTAAAGTAATGGTAGATCTTCCTCAATTCGCAGAACGAGCCGCAAAAACAAATGCCGACGGTGTCGGACTAATCAGACTCGAGGGATTAATCGCATCCTCAGGAAAACATCCAGTAGCATACGAGAAAGAAAACAAATTAGATGATTACAAAAAAATGCTAAAAGAGGGATTACTAAAAATAGCAGAGACATTCATAGGAAAACCAATCTGGATAAGAAGCTCCGACATCCGTTCAGATGAATACGCAAATCTCGAAGGCGCTCCAAAAGAAATCGAAAAAAACCCAATGCTCGGAGACCACGGAATAAGATTCTCTCTAAAACATCCAGGCATCTTCAAAGCCGAACTAATGGCCTGCAAAGAACTAGCAGACAAAGGCCACAAATTCGGAGTGATGTTCCCACAAATAATCTCCGTAGACGAAGTCAAACAAGCCAGAGCAATTTTCAACGAGCTAAAAATCGACAACGTCCAATTCGGAGTAATGATTGAAACCCCAGCTGCATCAATTCTAATCAAAGACATTTGCGAAGAGGGAATCGACTTCATCTCCTTCGGAACAAACGACCTAACCCAATACACCCTCGCAATCGACCGAGGCAACGAAGAAGTCCAAAACATCTACGACGAAATGAACTGGGCCGTCCTAAAACAAATCTCACGAGTAATCCGAGAATGCAAAAAACACAACGTCGAAACCTCAATCTGCGGACAAGCAGGCAGTAAACCCGAGATGGTAGAATTCCTAGTCAAACAAGGCATCGACTCAATCTCAGTAAACGCCGACGTAGCCAAACAAATTTCAGAACTAGTCCAAAAACTAGAAAATGAAAAAAGCATCGAACCAATAGACAACAAAGAATCAATTAAAGAAGAACTAAGAGAAAGAGAAAACTTACAAAAGGAAGTTGGTAATAATTCAGAAAATCCTCAGCAGGAAGTTGGTAATAATTCAGAAAATCCTCAGCAGGAAGTTGGTAAGAAACCTGGGTTTCTTACAAGCGACATAGAAATCATCGACGAGCACAAACCCGAAGATATCTTCAACTAAAAAATTTCCCAACCTAAGGTATTCCCTAAATCTCTATTTTCTATTCCCTATAATCTATTCTCTATCTTCTAAGTGTTACCCCTTAAAAGATACAACATACCGAAACATTTATAAACTTTAATTTCCTAAATAAATCATGGCATTAGACGAACTATTAGGCAATTTGACAACAATAAAAGATGGAGAAATAAAAGCTAACTCTAAATACAACTCCAGATTAATCGCAGATACGTCCGAACAATTATCTCAATTAAGCTCATATAACATAACAACCCCAATCGGATTAGAAGATTACGCAAACCTCACAGGAGATAACACATCAAAATATTCGCCAAAAGAAAACAGACTAAGACAAGAAGCAAGAATAGAAGGCGGACAATCAGATTTATCTACATACATAGAAAGCCACTTTGACAACTTAATTGATGAACTCGACGAACCAACACAATTTAACCTTGCATTCGAATACTGTCCAAGAGACGAAACAAAAGGAAACGACAAACCCTATAATACCGCAACGACAATTATAAAACAAGTAAAAGAAGAATTAGACCTAATAAAAAGAGATTCCAAAAAATACTTTACAGAAGCAACAAAAGACGACGATCCTACATTAGTTAGATACCTTACAAAATTCAAAGACGAATTCCTAGTCATAAGAGAAGGAGAGGCTCAAAGAAAAGGAATACACACGATTACAGAATACGGAGCAGGAAAATTTCTAAAATCAACAAAACAACACTATGAATCACAAAACAAACTCTTCAGCGAAGAAATGAGAACAGTTTACGAATCAGCCAGTTCCACAAAAGAAAAAAGAACAGAATTAAAAAATATAGCAACAAAATACGTCGACGCTTCACAATTAAACTCATACAAAGAAAACATAGCCTCTCTTGCGATTCAAGCAATCAGAAAAAACTTACAAAGTCAACCAGCAACGCAACCGAATTATCAAACACAGCCTACTCAAACACAAACGCAAAAGACTTCTCAATCAACACAAAAAAAAACCGTAAAAAAAAAGATAAAACCAAGTCAAACAAATACTAAAACTCAACCTAGTACATCAACCAATACCCCTACACAAACAAAAAAAACACAAACAGCCAATACATCAACTCAACCAACTTCTAAACCTCAACCAAAACCAACTCAAACAAATACTCCTACATCATCAACACAATCAGCTACACCAACACCCAAGCCAGTTCAACCACAACCGACAACTCAACAACCCGATACACAAGCTCCTAAATCAAACACACCAACACAGACTCCACGAGCAAATTCTCAGCTAATACAATCACAGCCTAAAACAAATCCCCAAAAAAAGACAAAAGACAAAAGAATGGATATTGATTATGCAGAAACGGTAGCACACGCCATGATGAAAAGAAACAAAAGATTAAATTTTAATTCTGCCTGGGATGAGGCTGAAAAAATTAAAAAAAGAACTACTACACAACCACAACCTCAAAAACCAATAGCCGACACAATAGCAGAAAGACAAGAAGCATACAGAATAAAAATGCAATTAGTTCAAACAGGACGAGCAACAATTCTCGAAGACAAAGGTTTCGACAAATACAATATTCCTATCATAAAAATTTCCCAAAACGACGAACACTTACCAAGCCCAGGAAGATAATTTTCATTTCTCAGACCACACAATCAACAAACTCAAAACAAATCAACAACGAAGTTGTCCATTTCAAACACTAAAGCACTAACACACCAACACACTTAGACACTCGAATTGTCGACGAAAGAATCAACAATTCGCGCCATCTCCCCCAAAAAAGCATCCGCTTCCCAATATAACTCATCCAAAACCTTTCCCTTAACCGAAGTCACCTTCCCATGAATAATCTCTTTGGCCAACTTATGAACTTCCATATAATACCCAACATATTTCTTATTCAACTTTTTCTTATCAACAAAAGTCTCCCTCAAAACATCAGGAATAGCCTCAGGAGAAGACGGCATAACTTTCGCAGAAATTAAAGCCGCGTGAGCAGCGTCGACCATTGTCCAATACAATCCATCAACAACCGCCAACATAGACTGCCTCGCCCTCATCAAATGCCCAGGCGCTCTCTGCAACAAAGTGTAAATAGATTCCGGCGTCGACTTAAGCTTCCCCTCTTTCAACAAAACCCGAAGCGGATTAAAAAAACCACCATGGTCAATCAACGCATCGCCATATCTCAAAACATTAATCACAACCGGGTCACCTCTCATCATATCATCCCACCACGTCGACAACTTAATCGTGTTAATATGCAAAGCCTTCGCATAAGGATTCGCCTGAATAACTTTCCCAAGCTCCTCACGATACCAAGCAACCAACTCCTGGTCCCAATTAACCGAAACATCGTCGATAATAATTATAATATCAATATCAGAACCCGGAACACTAGCCGCCCTCGCCGACGACCCAAACAAAACAATCGACTTAATCATCCTGTCAAACTTCTCATAAACCTTAACCGCAAAGTCCGAAGCAATCTCCCTCTCCCCAGCAATCGCCAACGTAGGCGACATTTCTTTCAGCCTCTTCGTAACCCTCTTCGGCCCATCTTCCTCAACAACTTTTTTCACCATTTTTTATTATAATATCACGCAACAACAATTGCCCCAAATGCCGACGCTGGCAAATTTTTACTAGCATCAACTATCTCAACCCCAAGAGTCCTACCCCCACAATCCAAATCAACATTTATCGAATCATTCAAAGAAATCGTCTTATCAACTTCTCCCTCACCTATCTCCTTAAAATACACATAAACAACATCAGCATCCTTATCTAATTCAATTCTCATTTCCACATAAGAGTTACTACCTTTATAAATATATTTTTTTCGACACAAACCAAACGAAGAGTATGATTCTCAAACTTCTTAAAAAATTCAACTTTCTCTCCCTTACTTATTCTATAATCAGGAAAATCCAAACACTCTCTAATCTGCTCCATCTTAACACTTCTTTCCTTCATTCTCTTTTTAGTATGCTCACTTAAAATTATTCCCATTTATACCAAATCAAATCTGTTTTATCATTCCATAAATCAAAATCCCAACAGCCAACAAACCCAAACTATAATTCACCAAATACAAAATCAACATAGTTCTCCGACTAGCCATAAAAAAACAACGCCATCAAATTTTATAAACATGACTATTTATTTTTAGAAATATAATTCACCAATCCATTTAACATTTTAACAATTTCTCTTATTTCATTAGTTAAACTATTCAATACCTCCTCATCAATATAACCAAATTCTTTAGCTATACATAATTGACTTTCTACTTCATTAGCACTTCCCATAGCTATATACAAAAACTGAACAACATCTTTATCTGTCCTTCTTCCGCAACCTTCAGCAATATAACTCACCAGAGATACCTACTGGGTTAGAAGAAATACTAACAACCGCTCTCCTTAGCTGAGAACCCAAAGCCCAATCCTCTTTTTTAGGAAACGTATCAATAATATCGTAAACTCTCTTCCCGATTTTAATAGCTCTTTTCCAAACCTCCAATGTTCTAAACTCTCTAACCATAAAATAAACAACTCTCTAAACTTAAAAAACCTTCCGCCAAATCATCCTGAAATCTGAATTCTGAATTCTGTTGAACAAAGTTTCAACCGCCAAATCATCCTGAAATCTGAAATCTAAAACCTGAATCCTAGCTCAAGGGAGTATTTCCAAACCTAGAAGTTTCTCCTTGAGCTTGTCCACCCAACTCAACCGGCATTCCCGTAAAACCACCACCAAAATAAGATTGATGAATGGAAGGATTAACCGACCCATACCCACCAAAATAAGCCCCCTGAACATTCAATGCCTGTCCCCACTCCGCTCCCTGTTTCATACTATAAAGCGGAGAACCAAACGCCGCCAACGTCAACCCATGAGGAGACTTCTTAAAATGCTGAAACATAGATGGCGCCTCAACAATCTTCCTCATCTTATCAAACTCCCCATTCTTCTCCAACTGCTCCAAAATTTTTTTAATCGGAACATTCCCCATCCCCGGAGCAAGATGCGTATCAGCAAAACCAAAATTATCCGTCAAATGAACATGCTTAACCAACGGAGCCATCTCCTTAGTCTGCGCCACAATATCCTCGTCGGTAAATCCATATTTCTTAATTAAATTAATATGCCCAACATCCCACGTAACCCCAAGTTTAGAAGCCGCAATTTTCCTAGCCTCACTCTCACTCATCCCCTTATCCTCCATCAACTGCTTAGCAAAATTTTCCCGCGACCTCTCAACCAACTTCTTCAAATCCTTAGTCTCAAACAACGCAGTCCCAGGATGCACATGCTCAACCGCAATCACCGGCGCCTTCTCACCGCCAAGAGTATCATAAGACCTCTTCGCCAAATTCCCAAAAGTCTCCGCCGCCTTCTCCAAAGCAAACTCATTCGACTCCTGAAAAACCTGAGGAACATCAAAATCCCTTCCTCTATTTCTATCCGTAATTTTTCTTAAGTCATTCAATGACTCGTTAATAATAGTATGTTTATCGACGGGATTCCATATTCCTACTCCTGCTCCCTCATTGCTTATCTTTACCCTATTTTTATATTCGAGAGCATTCATATCCCCCGCATATTTCTCAGACAATTTTTTTAATTCCTCTTTCTGCTTCTCTGTCCCATACTTATACGCCTGATGAAAAGCTCCCCTAAATGATAAATCAGCATTCTCAAGAAATAAATCCGCTTTCTTCATCTGCTCATAAGCATTACGCTGCCCCTCTTTTTCTCCCTCGTCAAAATAAGGCATTTCTTTTCCCGTAACTAAATCCACAATTCTCTTTCCATCTTTACTAATAACAGCATTTCTATAATCTTTTAAATTAGTACCAGCCGCCCCGATAATCTCTTCCGCATGCTTATTCATCTGAGCAACCCCCATCAACTTATCTTCCCAATCTCCCAAATTAGCAGAACCAATCGTACTCTCCGCATCAGACAAAACTCCAGCCGGACGCCCTTCATAATACGTCGTAATAGGATTCCTATTAGAATCATATTTAATACGCCCCTTTTCATCATAGACATAATCAACCCCCTCCTTCAACAACTCAGGATGCTCCGGCCTAATTTTATACTCCCTCTTAATCGCTTTCGCCTCTCCCGTCTCCTTATTTATCATAGCCCCTCGCTGCATCACCTTATCTTCCTCACCCCATTCCTTATTCCCCGGCCTAAACTCAGCCCCGGGCGCCCCAGCCGAAGCATGAAACACAACTGGCACATTCCCGTCCTTCTTATCCAACATCGCTGCCTTCTGCAAAGTATCAAACATCCGCCTCTCTGCATCCTCCCGCCCAAAACCATTTCCATAATTCCCTTTCTCATCAAACCCAGCCGCATCAATCACTGGACCATGCACCGACGGCTTAACACCCGACAACTTCATTATCGCCCTCATCTCCTCAAAATGTTGCTTAGGAATTGTCTCCCCAGTATCAGGCATCAACATAGTAACCTCAAAAGCCTTAACACCCTGCTTCATCGCATTAACAGCCTCGCCAACCTGATTAGCAGTCTGAGTAGAACCAGGAAATCCCAAACTCTCCGCACTCATCCTAAACCCCACATAATTCCCAGCATCAGAATTAAAAGAACTATACCCACCCTCATAAAATCCCTCATAACTTTCAACCATAAATACACCCCAAAACAAGTCTAATACCCAACACCCAATTCCTAACTTCTAATTTATAACTTTCCATCTCATCACCTACAAAACAAAAACAAACTTAATATTTAAAACTACCTCTCTCCTTATTTTCTATTCCCTATAATCTAACGATTACCAAACTCTTCAAGCATCCAAATAAAAACCGGCTTAACAACAACCTTCTTCCCTTTTTCTAAAATAACCTCGCTAGAATCATAAGTCAAAATCAAACCCTCCTTCAAGCCAAATTTATCCATAGCTTCAATCAATCCAGAAATCTCTCTATCTCTATTGTCCACATTCAAATCATAACAACATTGAATCGCAGAAACAACCCTGTCTTTTTCCTTAACCAAAAAATCGCACTCGAATTTATCACGATTATAATAAATCTTCCCCCGACGATACAAATACAAAAAAACCAAATTCTCCAACAGCTTCCCATAGTTCTTACTAAAATTAAAACTAACAGCATTCAACAATCCATTATCAATCGCATAAATTTTCTTAATAGACCCCAATTGCCGACTCATAGAATACTCATATTTCAAAACCTGAAAAAACAAATACGCCTCCTCAAAATAAGAAATGTAATTCATAATCGTTTCCTTCCCAATATCAAACCCCATCGACTTCATCCGGTTCATCAAATTATTATAAGACAAATCTTTAGTTATCCCATCAAACAACAACTTCAACAAAATCTCAATCTTCTTAACATCTCGTAAATTATACCTTTCAACTACGTCCTTCAAAATCATAGAATCCAAATAACTCTGCAAAACTTCCGACTTCATTTCCTTATTAAAAAAAATCGCAGGATAACCTCCTTCAAACAGATACTCATCAAAAACATTTTTTATCTTTCCATACTCCTTCCCTCTAGCAATCACTCTTTTCAAATTATAAGAAACCCCACTCCAATCCAAATATTCATTAAACGACAAGGGCAAAACCTCAATATTATAAATTCTCCCCCTAAGTTTCGTAGATATCTCCTTACTCAAAAGCTTCGAAGACGAACCAGTAACAATTATCTTAACATTTTTATCAGTATCAAAAACAGTCCGAACCCATGCATCCCAATCAGAAACATTTTGAATCTCATCTAAAAAATAATAAATCTTTTGATTAATATTCATATTAGACAAACCTCTCATCTCCTCAAAAAGAACATTCAATCCATCAGAATTCATACCAAGCAACTTATCATCTTCAAAATTAATATAAAAAATATTTTCTTTGTCAATCCCAGAAACCCTCAATTCATTCATCTTTTGAAAACAACTATAAGTCTTACCGGATCTCCGAGGACCAGTCACAGTAGTAATAAAATCATGATCAAGTTTAATCTTAATCTCCCTTTCTTTCAATACAGGGATCTCAAATTCCTTCCAAAAAACCGCAACTTTCTTATAATCCATAAAAATATAATATCTTTCAATTATTTAAACCTTTCTAATTTGTTCTATATATAGAACAAATATAAACTAAAATGTTCCACATATAGAACAAATTATTTGCACCCAAATCTTACCTCTTCTCATAAGTCCACCTCATCTCTCAAAAATAACCCCTCCCCATCATCTCCAACCTCCCAGCGAAGCTGAACCCCCCATCCGCAGATGAGTATCAGGCGCTATACTTTCTCAACCCATCCCCACCCTTCAACCTCCTTCCTCCCCCGACAACATCCAACATCGACCTCTCCTTCCGACGACTATCATGCGTCTCATCAAAACTCTTCATCCTCCCCTTCCCCTTGCCGTCATAAGCACTCCCTGGCTTCGTATTATAAGCCCCACCAGACGTCCCATACAAATCAGACCCACTATTACTATACAAATCCGAACCAGAACCACTCCTATAAAAACTATCAGAATCCTTATTCTCATAAAACCCACCAGAACCCCCACTCTCATAAAATCCCCCAGAAGAACCCTTCCAATCTCTCTCGCCCCAATCCTTATTCAAAGTCCCCTCTAAACCATGCCCACTAAACCCGACAAAGTAGAAATCCCAAAACCAGAACCTTTAACTTTAATCAATT
>JAHIEP010000041.1 GCA_018901375.1 Nanobdellota archaeon | reverse complement strand
AGAGATTATAGTGGCTGATAAGGATTTAGGGAAGGAGGTTTCTTATAAGAAGAAGTTGCCTGAGAGGAAGTTTGGTACTTTTGCCGGGGTGTTTATGCCTTCGCTGTTGACGATTTTGGGTGCGGTTATGTATTTGATTTTGCCGCAGGTTCTTGGTGGGGTTGGTCTTTTGAAGACGATAATTATTATTTTGATTGCTCATTCTGTGACGATTGCTACTGCTTATTCGATTTCTGCGATTGCTACTAATATTCAGGTTAAGGGTGGCGGGCTTTATTATTTGATTTCTCGGAGTCTTGGTAGTGAGTTTGGTGGGAGTCTTGGGATACAGCTTTATTTGGCACAGACTATTGCGGCGAGTTTTTATGCGATTGCTTTTGCTCGAGGGTTTGGGGTTGTGTTAACTTATTTTGGTCTTGGAATTCCAGAGATGTATTTGGCTTTGATTTCTTTGATTTTGTTTGGGGTAATGGTTTTTATTGGGGCGCAGTTTGTTGTGAAGTTGCAGTATTTTATCTTTGCTGCGATTGTTTTAAGTCTTGTTTCTATTTTCTTAGGTCCTAATACTGTTGATTTGACTTCTGTTGCTATAACAGCGTCGGGGTTATCTTTTTGGGTGGCGTTTGCTATGTTTTTTCCGGCGGTGACTGGGATTGACGCGGGGGTTGGGATGAGTGGTGAACTGAAGGATCCGAAGAAGAGTTTGGTTAAGGGGACGTTTCTTGCGATTTTGGTTACGATGATTGTTTATCTGGCTTTGGTGGTTAAGCTTGCTTTTTCGGCTACGAGTGAGCAGCTTTTTACTAATCCGCAAGTTTTGAATAGCGTTGCGCTTTTTTCTCCCTTGATTATTTTGGGTATTATTATGGCTACTTCGTCGTCGGCGCTGAGTAGTTTAATGACTTCTCCTCGATGCTTGGTTGCTATGGCTGAGGATAAGGTTTTGCCTCGGTTTTTGAGTTTTCTTGGGAAAAAGAGTAAGAAAAATGGGGAGCCTAGAATTGCTATTGTTTTTAGTTTGTTGATTGGTGGGGGGATTATTTTTCTTGGGTCTTTAGAATTGGTTTCTCAAATTGTGTCTATGTTTTTCTTATCTGTTTATGGTTGGATTAATGGTTCTGCGTTTTTTGAAAAGATATCTCATAATCCGTCGTATAGACCTACTTTTAATGCTCCTGCCTACGTTTCGTTTTATGGGATGATTGCAGCTTATCTCGTTATGTTTTTGTTCAATCCATTGATTATGTTTTTAGTGATAATTATTCAGGGGCTTTTGTTTTATTCTTTGTATAAGAGTAATAAGTCTATGAAGATTGAGGGTGTTTGGGCTGGAGTTTCTTTTAGATTCATGAAGTTGTTTCTTCGGAGTATGGATAGGAATGCGTCGACGGTGAAGAATTGGAGACCGACGCTGTTGGCTTTTTCGACGAAAGAAATTAATAATCATCCAATTGCTAGTTTGTTGCATTGGATTAGTTCGAAGTCAAGTATTACGAAGATGTATTTTTTGCATAAGGGAAAGGTTGGGCAGGACGAGGAGACGACGAAGCATCATCAGCAGGCTTTGAATAGTTATGTTCGGGAAAATGATTTGGATTTGTTTCCGAGGAGTATTGCGAGTGAGGATTTTCAGACGACGATTGGGACGCTTTCGCAGGCTGAGACGGTTGGGAATTTGCCGTTGAATACGATTTTGTTGGATTTTGATAATGCTTTGAAGTTGAATGAGTTGACGAGGGATTTGAAAGCGCTTGATAAGAATCTGATTATTATGAGGAATCAGTCTGGGTTTTCTGGATTTAAGAAGGTGGATGTTTGGTGGAGCTCGAGGAGGAATGGGAATTTTATGATTTTGTTGGCTTATTTGATTACGCATTCTACGAGGTGGTTGGAGGAAGGGGCGATGATTCGGGTTTTAAATATAAGTGATGGTAGCGATGAGAATAAGAAGGATGTGAAGCATATTGAGGGGGTGTTGAAGGATTCAAGGATTGAGAATATTGAATTGGAGATTATTTCTAAGGGGGAGAGAAAAATTGAAGAAATTATTAATGATGTTTCTGCTGGGTCTGATTTGGTGATTATGGGGTTGACGAATTTGGATAAGACTTCGAATAAGAAGATAGCGGATCATATTGAAAAGTTTACGAAGAAGT
>JAHIEP010000006.1 GCA_018901375.1 Nanobdellota archaeon | reverse complement strand
TCTTTTAGATATTTGATTTTGTTTTTGAAGAAGTTGATGTGACCTTTTCCGAGAGTGTAGGTTTTTGGTTGCGAGTAGATGTTAGGGAATTTTTTGATGTGGCCGATTAGCATTAGGATTTCGTTGTATTCGGCGATTAGATGTTGGTCCGTTAGTTTGCTCGGGTTGATTAGATTTATTCTTACCATTGTTTATAAAGTTTGGATTGTTTAGGTTTGTATGAAGATTAATTGGTTTTTATTGGTTGGGTTTATTGTTGCTTGTAACTTGATTGGTGCTCTGGGGGCTTTGTGGACTGCGTCGGATGGGGCTTGGTATAATGGAATTAGTAAGCCTTCTTTTAATCCGCCGAGTTGGGTGTTTGGTCCGGTTTGGACTTTGTTGTTTACGTTGATGGGGGTTGCGTTGTATTTGGTTTGGGTTGCTCCTTCTTCTAAGATTAGGACGATTGCTTTGGTTTTGTTTGGGGTTCAGTTTGTGTTTAATGTTTTGTGGAGTTATTTGTTTTTTGGGTTGAATAATCCGTTATGGTCTTTGATTGAGATATTTGTTTTGTTAATCTTTATTTTGGCGACGGGGATTTGGTTTTATATGGCGAATTCTTATGCTGGGTATTTGTTGATTCCGTATTTTCTTTGGGTTTCGTTTGCTAGTTTTTTGAATTGGGCGATATGGAATTTGAATAGGTAAGCGAATATTTTATAAAGATTAAATTCTTGTTTTATTTATGGTGATTTCGAGGATGTATATTATTGTTGCGATTGTGGTTTTATTGGTTCTTTGTGCTGTGGTTTTTTTTATGAGGAAGAACAAGAAAAGAGAAGAGTTTACTCTTTTGACTGGGATTGCTTTTGTTTTTATTATAGCGGGGATTCTTTTCGGCGGGGATAGTAGGTGGTTGAGTTATGGCTTGATGGGTATTGGGGTTGTCGTCGCTGTTATTGATGTTGTTGTAAAGAAGAGAAAGATGAAGAATGTTAAGAAACTGAAGAAAGTTAAGAGGAAAAAGTGAAGGTTATTTTATAAGGATTGAATTGTTTGGTTGATTATGGAATGTAGGAAAGTTGTTGCGATTGTTCTTGGTGTTGTTGGTCTGGTTGTTATGTTTTTCTTTTCGAGTCCGGAGGAAAACTTTTTTTATTATTTGGATTTTGTCGTCGCTGTTGTGGTTTTGAGGTTTGGGCGGATTAGGGGTTTTTGTTTTAAAAGTTCAAACAATTAGATTTATAAATAATTAAAATATATTAGTTTATCTAAAATTGGAGGCCAAAATATGTGTGCTCAATTTGACGACGACGAAGATTTCGAAGAAAAAGAAAGCTTCGACGAAAGTGAAGATGAAGACTATGAATAATGTTAATGCTTGACTAAAGAATTGTTTTTATTTAATTATTTTGGTAGAGGAAAGTTTAAATAAATGTTGTCTTCTGTTTTTATGGACGATTTTAGGAATGAGTTTTCGTGGTCGAAGTCGCGGGCTTCTGTTTTCAAGGAATGTCCGAGGAAGTATTGGTTTAATCATTACGGATTTTGGAATGGATGGTTGGCGTCGGAGGAGGATAGAGTTAAGCGGATTTATTATTTGAAGAAGTTGTTGGTGAAGGAGCTTTGGATTGGGAGCTTGGTGCATGAGGTAGTTGCGTTTATTTTGAGGAAGTTTAGGTTTGGCGAGGTGATTAGTCTTTCGTATGCAACTGCATTTTTGAAGAAGAGGTTTGATTCTGATTTTGAAATGTCGAAGGTGAAAGAGTATACTGGGTTTAGTAGTCGGGCACATAAGTTTTTTGAGGATGAGTATGGCATTGGAATTAGCGACGATGAGAAGGGAAAGATGTTGGAGAAGGCGAAGAGGTGTTTGCGGAATTTTTTTAATTCGGATGTTTTTATGGAGATACGTAGGACGCCGGTTGAGGATTGGGTGACGTTGGAGGATTTTTTGTCTTTTGATTTCGAGGGGACGAGGATTTTTTTGAGTATTGATTTTGCGATGAAGAAGGGTGATAAGATAATTTTGTATGATTGGAAGACTGGCGACGAGAGGTTGGCGGATTTTGATTTGCAGTTGAGTTTGTATGCTTTGTATGTTGCGGGGAAGTTTGGGATTAGTGCGGAGAGGATTGAGACTAGGATTTTTAATTTGGCGATTGATAAGGTTGATTCGTTTGAGGTTGATGAGGGGAAGTTGGAGAGGATGAGGGGGTATGTTCGAGGGAGTGTTTTGGAGATGAAGAAGTTGTTGAGGGATGTTACTGATAACGAGGCTGTCGAGGGTGATTTTGAAAAGTGTGAGGGGTTTTGGTGTTCGCGGTGTAATTTTAGGAAGGTTTGTTTGGAGGGGTGGGGTTCTTAAAATTAAGAATAAAATAAAAAATAAAAATTTAGACCTTGTCTTGTTAATCGTTTTCTTCTGCTTGTGATTCTGCAATTGCGCTTGGGTCAGCCGATGGTGCTTCGTTCGACTCCGAGTTTTCATATTCTCTTCGTGGAGCGTCGTCTCGTGGAATCATTGGTCGTGCCTCGCTAACAGTTAGCGGTCTGCCTTCAATATCTTTTTCGTGTAATTCCGAAATAGCTTTTTTTGCCATTTCGTCGTCTGAGATAACTACAAAACCGAAACCTTTTGACCTTCCAGAAAATTTGTCTTTGATGACGTTAGCTTCTTCTGCGTCGTATGATGCGAAAAGTTCTTTTAAGCCTTCGTCGTCTATTTTCCAAGGTAAATTGCCTACATATAACTTCATTCTTTCCTCCTGATTGATTTAATAATTGTAATAGAATTCATTTGTGTTCTTGGTCTTTGTAAAATTATCTAATAAGAGGGGTATTTAAGTTTGTCGATAGGAGGATTTAAGTAATTTTTTTTGTTGTGATGTCGGGAGGTGTGATATGAGTTTGAAAAAATTTATGGAGAAGGCGATAAAGAAGATGAAGTGGTATGATATTTCTTTGGTTAAGTTGTCGGTGTTTTTTGCTACTTTGTTTTTGATAACTGTTTGGCCGGCGTTTTTGAGTCTTGTGATGAGGTTTGAATGGTATTGGTATTTGGCTTTAATGGTTGTCTTTGCTTTTCCGGTTGTAAAAAGAATTCTTTGATGAGAAAAATTTATTCCTCACTGGGTGAATATTCTGCAGCTTGTTGTGGTGAAGATAGTGTCTAATTAAATTGGGTAATTAGCAACACGGATTACTGGATATCCTCGCTGATTTAGAATTATTATTGGTTGGGGCAGACTCTTGTTTGGATTACAGGATTTGGGATTAATTGGTGAGTATTTTGTGGTTTGTTTTGATTGGTATTTTTATTTGCGTTGTTGAGTTTGTTATTGGAGGAGGTCCACGGATTTTCGCGGATTTGATGCGGATTTTCGCGGATTTTTTTTTGGGTTGGTTGTGAAGTGAGCTTCGGTGAACGATGGGTTTTTTATTTTTTCTATTTAAAGATTCCGCCGAAGGAATTATCTTTGAAAACTTTTCCAAGTCCCTTGATGGAGAATTTTTTTCCATATTTTTCAGTTATAATTTTTCTCCTTCTTTCAGGCGATTCATAATAGTATTTGATATTCATGGGTTTAAACCAAACATTTTTTCCCTTTATTCTTCCATAAAATACAAATTGTTTTTTAACACTGTGTTCAATTCTTGACTTATCCGTAAATAAAAGTTTTCCTTTAGAAAGAGGATTTAACAAAGAGAGAATATATTTATTTTTTTTATAAAATATTTAATAGACTAAAATATTTAAATCTATCTAAACGGGGTTCTTCCTAGAAATCGGAGACAATAATTATTTTTTAATTTTTAATTTAGGCTAGCGGTGTATCTTCGGTTTGCCGAGGGGTATTCTATGTATTCGTGCTCTTTTGATTTCTTTGATTTTCTTAGTAAAAGGAGTACGCCTACTATTGAGATAGCGAGGATTCCGATGATGATTGGCCATAGGGATTTTTTGCTTGATTGACCGACGACGTTTCCGGTTATTGCGGAGCCTATTTTGTTTTCGATGGTTTCATTTTGAATTATTTCTTCTGGGATTTCTTCTGTTTCGTTTATTACTTCTTCTATCGTTTCTTCTTGAATGATTTCCTCCTCGACGATTTCCTCCAATATCTTTACTTCGTATCTTATGTTGTTTTCTGAGAATTCTTCGTAGTAATCTTTTTTGTTGTCGTATTTGAATTTCGCTGAGAATACTATTTTTTCTTCTCCTATTGTTGCATTTTCTGGGACCATGAAACTGAATGTTGCGGAACCCTCTCTTCCTGAGGTTAAGTTTTCAATTTCGTAAGTTTGTTTTAGTCCGAGGTTTTTGTTGTAGATTTCTATTGCGACTTTTTCTTGGTTCTCGCTTCCGGTGTTTGATATTTTTACAGTGTATTCCACGACGGAGTTTACTGTGATTTCGGTTGGTCCTGTTACTTCTTTTACGATTACTCTATCTTTCTCTCTTTCAATTTTTATTTGTATAGGGTTTGATTTGTCTTCTGCTTTAAGGGCTGTGCAAATGTTGTCGTTCTCTTTGTCGTATGCCTTTGCGTATAGTTTGTAGGTTCCATCTGCTATGTCTGATTTTAGTTTGAATTCAAATATGGAAGTGTCTTCTTCATCTTCTGCTAATGTTAATTCGTCCTCGACGTTTAAGGAATCTTCTGCAAAATCTATTTCGTTATTGTTCTCGTCGAGCATGACTAATTTTGTTATGAATGTTCTTTCTGAAAAATATTTGTTTGAGAGGTCTAGTGATATTTCCAGGGTGTCTTCGGGGGACCATTTCCAGTCATTTTTATTATCTTGTATTTTTGTTATTTCTAGGTCTTCTTCATCGACGTTTCCTTCGCTACATATTTCTATTTTTTCTAATACTAATTCTTCTTCTGAGTTTTCTACGCATTTTTTATTTTCGTTTCCTTTTTCGTAGAATTTTATAAATAGGTTGTAGTTGTTTTCATCTGCGTCTTTGTCTATTTTGAAGTTTAATGAGATGCTTTTTCTTTCTTTGGCCTCGAGGTTGATTTCGGTTTCTAGGTTGTCTTTGTCTTCGACGATTTTTGTTTTGTGTTCATTTTCTAAGAATACGGCTTCTATTACATAATCTTTTGCTTGGTCTTCTTTATTTTCTACTCGGATTTCTATTTCTATGTTTTGTGTGTTTTCCCACTTCCATTCTTTTGCGTTTTCTTTTAGCATGTCGTCGACGGAGATTATTCTTAAGTTGTCTTCGCCTACGATTCCGTCTTTGCAGAATTCGAATGCGCTTGCTTGTGCGACTGTTAGTAAAAATAATATTGAGATTAACAGTGTCACCTTTTTCATGTATTTTTTAGTATTTCTTATTATTTAAAGATAATTGTTGTAAGAAACCAGCCCAGTAGGTAGATCTGGTGATCTGGGTTTCTTACCAACTTCCTTTTTGAATAGTTGCTATCTCCAGAATTCAATGACGATTCCTGCGATGAAAATTGTGGAGAGGATTATTATGATTGTCCAGTTTATTGGGACTTGGATTTCTGGGGGTTTGCTGTTTCGTGTTTTCGCTTTCGCTTTTTTTGCGATTAGTAAAATTAGGATTCCAGTTAGTCCACCCGAGACTACTCCGCCGATTCCGAGGATTAGTGCGAAGCTTATGAAGTTGAATTGGGTTATTGTTATATATAGGATTAAGGGAGCTAGGGAGGTGAATGTAAAATTTTTTAGGTTTGATATTTTTAGGTCGTATCTGAAGGTGTCTCGGAGGGAAAACGATAGGACAAAGTAGGATGTTAGCATTGTGAAGATTCCGAGGAGGGTCATGAATGGGCCGAAGGAAAGGGTTGCGACTTCGTCGATGTTTGCTCCGAGGATGCCTATGAATGTTGCGCTGAAAATTATGTAAAGCGTGATTGGTATTAGGGTTCCGACGATGATTGCTTTTTTGAAATGTTTTTCTTGTCCTTTTATTTCTTCTCGTAGTTCGGGGATTGAGGTGAATCCTAGGAGGGCGAACATGACGACTCCGATTGGGATTGCAAAATTTGTTGGGTTGATGGTCGTGAGGTTGTGTGGGTTTATGTTTGGGAGAAATTTAATGAAAACTCCGAGGACGATTGTTATAATTCCGATGACGCCCCAGGTTTCTATTTTTTTTAATTCCTTGAGGCCTTCTCTTAGTAGGAGAGTCATGATTATCCAGAAGGTTATTCCGAGGACGATTGGGTTGATGTTGCCTGGTAAAAGTTTTGATAGAGATTCGCCTTCTCCGATTAGATAGGCTAGGAGGGCTGAGTAGACACCGAATAGCATTGAGAAGAACATGATTCGTTTTGCGTGTTTGCCGAGGTATTTTTCTGCGTAGCCGGTTAGTTGATGTTTGGATTTTGTTCTTAGAGTGATTTCACCGAGGGTGAGATTTACGAAGAGGATTATGGAGCCGAGGACGATTAACCAGAAGAGGCCGATTAGGAATCCGGATTTGGCGAAGACGTAGGGGAGGCCGAGGATTCCGGCGCCGATGATTGTGCCGGTTAGAGGGAAAGTTGTTGCCCAGAATTGCCTTTGCAAACTTCGTTTGCGAGGGTTGTCGGTTATCGGTTGTCGGTTGTCGGTTATCGGTTGTCGGTTGTCGGTTAGAGTTGTGGGGTTAGAAGTTTTTTTCATTGTATCACCTTGGTTTTTATGGAGAGTGTTGTTTAAAAATGTTAATGCTTTTTGTTTTTATGGAATATTTAAATAGTAGTTTACGTAATGAGTGGGAGTATGAATGTTTGTAATAAAAAGGGGCAGTTAGCTATTTTTGTTATAGTTGCGATTGTGATAATGGTCGGCTTATTGTTTTATTATTTTGTTATCAGGGAGAGTGCTGGTTCGGAAGTTGAGAGTTTGAAAGATTTAAAGTTGTATGAGAATGTTGAAGATTGTATTACTAATGATTTGGTAAGTGGAGTGAAGATGGTTGGTTTGCAGGGAGGGTATTTAGTGGTTCCGAGTTCTTCGGTTATGTTGAATTCTTCTAAGGTAGCGTATGGTTATTATTCTGGGTCTAATGTATTAGTGTCGAAAGAAAAGTTGGCTGAGGAAATTTCAAGATATATAGAAATGAGTCTTGAGTTTTGTATTAACGAGGATGATTATCTTGATTATGTAATTAAGGAGGGTGTGGCGTCTGCTGATGTTTCTGTCGACGACGAATTTGTTTCTGTTGTGGTTAATTTTCCATTTTTTATTTCTGACGAGGAGGGTTCTTTGTCTTACGATAAGGAGTATAAGGTTAGGGTTCCGATGAGGATTGGTGCTATGCATAAAGTTGCGAAGGAAATTATTGTTAAGGAATCTGAGAGGTCTGATTGGGTGTCTTTGAGTTATTTGTCGACGCTGGATTATAATGTTACGGTGATGCCGTATAGTGATAAGATATTAATATACGAATTGATAAATTCTGATATAAATGATAAGTATGCTCCTTATGTTTTTAGGTTTGCATTTGAGGTTAAATGAAGAAGCAATTTTTATTTTTGTTATTATCTATTTGTTTAATTTCATTTGCGGGCGCTACTCTTGAGGGTGCTGCTTTTGGATTTGGTAAGGATATGGGTATGAGTTATTTGAGTTCTCAAAATCCGGCTATAGGTCAGGCGATTAGTTTTGCAATGTGTCCGCAATGTGCTGTGACTGGTCAGGCAATGTCTGCGCTTAATGAAGTTGCTCCTGGTTCTGCCGAGTTGATAAATGGTTTGCAGAATCCTACTGCCTTTGCTTTGGGTAAGGCTAAACAGGAGGTTATGTCTGAGGTTGTTAGTAAGTTGAGTCCTGAGGAGCGTACTATTTTATCTAATATAGAAAAGTATAAACCATATATTGAGGAGGCGTTTGAGGTAAATCCTAAGGCTGAGGAGGGAAAGCAAAAAGGTTCTATTGAAATTGACGACGACGGTAATACTATAATTAAGGACGGGGAGGGGAATGTGTTTGCGAATATTCCTTCGGGGTATGAGGCAATTGAGAGCGAGGGGTCTTTTGGGCTGATTAATAAGAATGCTAAAGCAGATTCTGTTTTGGAGATAAAGTCTCATAAGATTAGGTTGGATAGAAATTCTGTAATTTCTTTTTCCGAGAAGGATGGTGTTCAATTTATGGATATTGAATCTGGAGATGTCAATATTGGTGGGACTAAATTGTTGGGTGTTCAAAATGCTTCTATTAGGTCGGATGAAAATGACCAGATACAATTTGCGGATTTTACGTCGAAGGATGGAGGGAGTTATAATTTTAGTTACAATAATAAGGATTATGATTTTACGAGTAAGCCGGGTGGGAAGATTTTGTTTAACCCTGAGGAGAATATTTTGGAAGGGAGTAATGGTGCTTTGGAGATTGGCGGTAAAAGAGTTGAGAGTAATTTTTTCTCTGCTAAGTTGGATGACAATGGAAGATTAGATGAGTTGGAGATTTCTCCAGGGGGTAAGTTTTATGATAATAACGGGCATTCGTATTCTTCGATTCAGAAGTTTAAAGTTTTTTATAATGGAAAGAGTGTCGAGGATTACGATGGTAATGGTATTTCGGTTTTGGAAGGGAATGGAGTGTTGCAGTTTAATGCTAAAGGGATTGTTGAGATTTCTAATGGTTTGGATTATAGGGGTTTGAATAAGGAAGTTTATACGAAGTATAATGCTAAGGACAATTTGTTTGATATAAAAAATGGGGACGCTGTTATTGATAATTATAAACATAAGATGATTGTGAGAGATGGTGAGCTTTATCTTGATGTGAATAATTTGACTTCGGATTTTGAGGGAGCGGAAAGTTTTTCGATTAAGTATTCCGAGGGGGACGATGAGTTGTATGGGAATATTAATGAGAAAGATGGGCGTCTTGATATATTAGTTTTTGAGGACGGGAAGGCTACTTCTTCTAATGTTGTTCGTCTTGATGCTTATGAAGAATCTATAGGTCGGGAGTTAGGTAAGGATTCTCCTGCGACTATTGAGGAGTCTAGGGAGTTAGTTGAGAAGCTTAGGTCGGAAGATAGGAATGTTGAGGCGGACATTCTTGAGTTGAACATTGTTGATTCTGAGAATATGAATTCAATTGGTAGTGGTAATGTCGATGTTGCTATTGCTCGGCTTGAGACTTTTTTGAGCGAGGATAGGGCTGGAGATGTTAAGTCTATGGCGGAGTTGAGTGTGGCGGAGTTGTATGCTACTAAGGCGAAGTCGATTAATGTTCCTAAAAGTTATGTTTTGGGAGAAAGTGAGGGGGGTGATGCTAAGAGTTCATTATTTTATAGAGTTGAAGTGGTTGATGGCAAGGAGGTTGTTACGGGATGGTCTCCTGATGGCGTTGAGTATCTTTCTTTTGATTCTGGTATAGTTCCTAAAGATTATCCCGAGGCAAGTAAGCAGTTTAGGGGGAAATATGTTACCGACGAGAATATGGCATTTTTGCGTAAATTGAAGGAGGACAATTCTTTAAGTGTTCTTGAGGGCGAGGCGTTGTCTAGGGATGGCGGGCTTTCTGTTGGTTATGTTAAAGGTACGGAAGAATATAGAGAGGTCTTGAAAAATTATGAACAGACGATTTCTTATTTGAAAAGTTCGGGTGAGGATAAGTCTTTGGCTATGGATTCGCATTTTGCTTTGGCTCAAACTTATGGAGATATGGCGACGTTGGGAGAGAGTGAGCTTTGGTTGTTGTCTAAGAATGAATATTTTAAGGTGATAAATTCTGGTGAGGTTGAGGATGCTGATATGAGTCGGGCGTATTTAGGTATTGGGAATAATTATTTATCTAGTCACGGGAATGACCCTGTTTTGGCTTTGAAATCTTTTAGTAAGGCGTATGCTCTTGATTCAGAAAATGAGATTGCTAAGAAGGCGGAGATTGGTTTGAGTGATGCTTTGCTTAAGTCGATTAGTTCTTCTCTTTCCGAGGAGGAGTTGGCTATCGCAGATGATTATTTGAATAAGGTTGGAGGTGAAAAACGGTTTACTGCGACGGGTGCTCCCGAGGTTATTATGGCGGCTTTTGGTTATCATAGTTCTGTTGGTGATATTTCGACGGGGATGATGGATAAGTTGAATGAGGAAAATAGGGGG
>JAHIEP010000040.1 GCA_018901375.1 Nanobdellota archaeon | reverse complement strand
GAAGAGGGTTTTTTAATTGTGGAATGGAGTTGGGGATTGAGAAAGTTTTATTAATGTCCTTTGAGTTTTATTATTATGTTTATTAAAGAGGTTGTGCCGACGTATGTTAAGAATTCTCGGGGGGAGCGGAGTGTGCAGGTTGAGGTCGTGACTTATGAGGGGCGGTTTCGGTGTTCGGCGCCGTCGGGGAAGTCGACTGGGAAGAGTGAGGTGGCGTGTTATCATTCGAAGGGGATTGAGCATTCGATGAAGATGTTGCGGGTTTTTTGTCGGAAGTTGCAGCATAAGAATTTTTTGATTAAGAAGGTTGATGATTTGAAGCAGTTGACGGATTTGATGAGGAGATTTGAGGCGAGGTTTGGGAGGTTTGGGGGGAATGTTTATTATGCGATGGAGGGGGCGTTTTTGAAGGCGGCAGCGTCGGCAAAGAAGAAAGAGTTGTGGAAATTTATTAACGATGATGTTAATGATGGGTTGAAGCCGAAGATGCCGATGCCGGTTGGGAATTGTATTGGTGGGGGTTTGCATTCGAAACTTGTTAATGCCCCATTAGATAGCCTTCGGCATCGAACGGGGCGAGGGAAGAAGCCGGATTTTCAGGAATTTCTTTTGATACCGAGGGAGAAAAGTTTTTCGCATGCGGTGACCTTAAATTTACGGGCTTATGCTTATGCGAAGAAGCTTTTGGCTTCTTCTGGTGGTCGGTGGTCGGTGGTCGGTGGTCGGAACGACGAGGGGGCTTGGATGACTGATAAAAGTAACGAGGAAGTTTTGGAAATTTTGAAGGAGGTTGGGAAGAAATATAAATTGAGAATTGGGTTGGATGTTGCGGCTTCGAGTTTTTACAAGAGGGGCTATTATGTTTATAAGAATAAAGATTTGATTAGGGATAAGGTTGACCAGACTGATTATATGGAGAGGCTGATTAAGAAGTTTGGAATTTTTTACGTTGAGGATGGGATGAATCAAGAAGACTTTTCTGGGTTCAAAAGTCTTCTTGATTCGGTGGTGGGTGGGTCGGTGGGTCGGTGGGTCGGTGGACGAATGCCGAAGACTTTGATTGTTGGGGATGATTTGACGACGACGAATTTGAAGTTGGTTCGGCGGGCGGTTGCAGGTGGAGCGATTAATGCTATGATTATTAAGCCGAATCAGATTGGTTCGATTTTGGAGGTTAAGAAAGTTGTTGAGTTTTGTAAGGCGCATGATATTACGATGATTTTTTCGCATCGGAGTGGGGAGACTATGGATGATATTTTGGCGGATTATTGTGTTGGGTTTGGGGGGCAGTTTATTAAGTGTGGGATTTTTGGTCGGGAGAGATTGATCAAACTTCGTAGAGTAATGATGATTGAACGAAGTTTGATAGTACATTAGAGTTTTAGTGTGTTAGTGTTTTAGTAGACTTTGTTGATTGTGTAACTTGTGAAGCGATTAAAATGGAACGCTGATTGATGGCATGATTGCGCAGATGGCACTGCGAGTGGACTCCCTTGGGAGCCACGCTGATTTTGTTTTGGGGAAAATTAATAAAGATTGGTTTGTTTATGTGTATATGGGGAAGAGAGCTGAGTTTGATATTGGTTTATTCTTGATGTTGCTTGGGGCTGTGGTTATAATTGTTTGGGCTTTGTTGAAATCTTTTGGTATTATTAATACTCCTGTTTGGGTCGAGATGCTTCCATATCTTTTTGGTGGAGTTTCAATATTTGGTGCCGTGGCTTATTTTTTTAATTTGATTGGTGAGGTTAGGTATAACGGGAAAATACTAAGGAGAATGGAGGGCATGAGAGATGATTTTATTGAGGTTCGGAATAATCAGAGGTTGTGTTTGGGTGGGAAGTTGAGTGGGAGTCCGTATGTTAAATAATTTCTGGGTGGGATTTATTTTTGAGGATTAAGATAATTTTATAAAGTTTGAATATTAGGATGTGTTATGGAAAAGAGAGGGATTTCGGCGATTGTGGCGACGGTGTTGCGTTAGATCGCTTCGCGTTAGATCGCTTCGCGTTAGATCGCTTCGCGTTAGATCGCTTCGCGTT
>JAHIEP010000039.1 GCA_018901375.1 Nanobdellota archaeon | reverse complement strand
TTCGAATAGGATTGGGGCTTTTTTTATTTTGTCTGTGTTGAATATCTTTTGGATTTTTTGGGCTGACTCTGGGATGAAGGGTTCTAAGAGTTTTGCGATTTCTCGGATTGCTTCGACTAGTTGGTAGAGGACTTTTTTGTCGTGGGTTTCCCATGGTTTTTTGGATTGGACGAATTCGTTGCAGGCGTCGATGAATGCGAAGATTTCCGATAGGGCTTTGTCGGGTTCTAGGTTGTTGAAATGCTCGTCGATTTTTTTTGTGTTTAATTTTTTTAGTAGAATGTTTGGGGTCTTCTCTATTCCGTATTTTTCTGCTAGGGCTGAGGTTCTTGAAACTAGGTTTCCGAGTTTGTTTGCTAGTTCGTTGTTGTGACGGTCGACTAATTCTTTTTCGGAAAAGTCGAAGTCTTCGAAGGTTGAGCCTCGGAGAAGGTTGTATCTAATTGAATCTATTGGATATTTTTTTGCTAGTTCTCTTGGATCGATTGTGTTGCCTAGCGATTTACTTATTTTTTTTCCGTTGAAGGTTAGATAGCCGTGGACTAGGAGTTTTTTTGGGAGTTCGATTCCTGCTGACATTAGCATTGCTGGCCAAATTACTGAGTGGAACCAGTTGATGCCTTTTCCGACGACGTGGACGTCTGCGGGCCAGTTATCTTTTGCGCCTGAGATGTAATTTATTAGAGCGTCGAACCAGACATAGATTTTGTAGTCTTTGTCAATTGGCGAGTCGATTCCCCAGTCGAGGTTTGTTCTGCTGACGCATAAATCTTTTAGACCTTGTTCTTTTAATCTTGATAGGATTTCTTTTGCTTTAGATTTTGGGACGATGTAGTTTGGGATGAATTTTTCTAGCTCTGTTTTGTATTTACTTAGTTTGAAAAAGTAGGCAGGTTCGGAAATTAGTTGTGGGGCTTTGTTGTGCTCTGGGCATTTGCCGTCGACTAAATCTTTTTCGGTTTTGAATTCTTCACAACCTTGGCAGTAGAGTCCTTCGTAGTTGCCTTTGTAGATGTCGCCTTTGTCGTAGACTTTTTGGAATATTTCTTGGGCTATTTTTTTGTGGTGGCTTTCGGTTGTTCTTATGAATGAGTCATTTGATAAGTTTAGGGTTTTGCAGAGTTTGATGAATATTTTTGAATTTTGGTCTACGAATTTTTGGGTTGGTATACCTGCTTCTTTTGCAGCTTCGGCGTTTTTTTGGGCGTTCTCGTCGGTGCCGGTTAGGTAGAATGTTTTGTCGCCCTTGTTTCGGTGGTATCTTGCGAGAGCGTCGGCTAGGACTTTTTCGAACGCGTGGCCTATGTGGGGTGGTGCGTTTACGTAGTCGATTGCGGTTGTGATGTAAAATTTGTTCATGTTGATTTATATTGAGAGGGGTATAAAAGATTTTGGTTAGAGGAGTTGTCGTGATGGTCTTGGTTGAAGCTGATGCTTCTTGGGGCTTGGTGGTCGTGTGATTGGTTTATTTTTTCTTTAGGAGGGAGATTATTGTTTCGTATTGGGATTGTATGGAAGTTATGTTTGTTTGGTTTTCTTGAATGAATGATTGATTTTCTTGAATTAGGGATTGGGTTTGTTCGATTTTTATTTTTAGGTAGTCAGTTCTGTTTAGCATTTTATTGTTGAAGGATAATTGTTTTTGGAATGTGATGCCTGCGGTAAAAACTATTGTGATTATAGGGATTAGTTGGACCCATTCTGGAGTGTTGATTACCCCGGTTAGTTTTAGGATTATCCAAAGTATGGTTATGCTCATTGATGTCCAGAATAAGATGTCGTATATGTAGTCTTTCATTTGTTTTTTAGAAGAATGAAGTTTATATTTTTTTGGATTAAGTTTATTAAATTGGTTGTTTGGGTTTAGTTATGGTTAGGAGTTATCGGAAGTGTATTGGATGGATTCGGTCGGTTGAGTTTCGGAATTATGCTTATGAGTTGAGTGGGCGGTTTAAGGTGAGGGATTCGCATTTGTGGATTGATGTCAAATTTTGCTAAAAATCTATTACCATATTCTAAAGAATGTAGCCTAATACATATTTTAAGACGCAAAATTAACAAGACGGAATCTTCTCATCCGCATCATGAAAGATGCGGATTCCGAAATTCATCTTATGAGGAACACGGTTGATATTTTGGTTTTCGGGTTTATGATGGCGTATGAGTATATCGACGAGGAATCGGTTTTGGAGTGCTTGGATAATAGTCGAGGGAAGGCGCTATGAGTGTTTCAGTGCGTGAGAGTTTCAGTGTGTAAGTGTGTGAGGTTCAGGCGAGATTGCATGGGATTGTTTTGAATATTGATTATATGATTAAGGATGTTAAGTCTGGGAAGTTTTTTGAAGAGGAAGGGGGGGATGTTTTTGATGAGTTGGATGAGTTGGACTGAACTAGATTATAGGGAATAGGAAATAGGGACTACGGGGAGGGGAATTTTGGCCGCAGATTATGCGGATGCCCTCACAAATTTATAATTATTATTGGTTGGGGCAGACCCTTACGCGGATTTTTTATTTGAATGCGCGGACCGGGAATCGAACCCGGATCTCGAGCTTGGGAAGCTCACATGCGAACCATTATACTATCCACGCTTGATGGTTTGAGACAGTTATGTTTTTAAAATGTTTTGGATAGTCTTTTTTATGGATAAGTGACTCAAGGTTGTTTTTTTAATAGAATGTACTCTGCATGAGACCAGCCAAGTGGAGTTGCCCAATAGATATATTTCTTTTTGTCTTTTTTGCTAAATGTTTTCGCGAGTTTTTCTGATTCTTTTGAACCGTTGATTAACCTAGTATTGAATTCTATTTCGTGATTCTTCCAGTCGTTATATTCATCCCTTGTAGAAACGTGCTCTGGAAATAATCCTTTTGTCCTCTTTGCGGTTGAATTTAACCATTTTAGACATTCGTTGTAATTTTTTTTGTCTTCCGTTTTTTTATACAACCTTGCCATAAAAGAGGTAAAGGCACACCATGAGCCCGAACCTCCCGTATACCAGTGCCAGTCTACCACGAGTTCGAATTGACGAAACCTCCTGAATCCTCCGATTTCTTTGTGCCATAAATTTTCTTTTAAATATTTTAAGGTTTTCTTTAATTTTTTATTTGAATTCTCTAGTTCAAAATAAAATGGCGCAATTTGAGAAATGTCTGGGACTTTCTTTAGTCTTGTGTTTTTCATGTATACTTGGAGTTTTTTATCGAAGAGTTTTTTATTTATATTTTTGTGAAGTTCTTCTGCTTTTTTTTGCCACTTTTTATATTCTTCTTCATGTTTCAATATTTTTGCAATTTTGGCTGCATCATATAATCCTCGGCAACATGCAGAATTCGCCCATATATCGTAGCCATTTTCTAATCTATAAAATTCGTGGATACTTTGAGAGGTTTTTACTAATCCAGTCTTAGAGTATTTGAAAATTAAATTTACTATTTGATTGACGAAGAACCACATTTCTTCTAGAAAAATTTTGTCTTTGCTGTAAAAATAGGTGTCGTAAATTCCGTGCAGAACTAGACCTTCGTTGTCGTTTTGATTTTTTCTTGTTACACAGGGTAAGCCATTTATATTATATCGGTGAAATACTTCGTGATATTGTTCTATTTTGCAAAAATTTTTTAAGAAGTAGTAGAATTTTTTTGAGTTTCCTGTTAGGTCTAATCTATTTAGGGCTTTTGTCATTATTACTGCATCCCTTGGGTAAATGTATGGATAGGTTCCATTTGGCGTGGCTAGGATGCCTCCATTTTTTAGTTGAGAACTTAGTATTATCTCTTTTCCTTTTTTTATTAAATCCATTTTATTTTTTAAATAGTTTTTTTGTAAATTTAAAATTGTAGTCTTTACCAGCGTTTTTGTTGTAAATCGTATAAACTTCTAGGGGATTGTTACCGGTATTAATTAGTCGATGGCCTGCGTTGCCTGGAATTATGTAGTGGTTGTTTTTTTTAAGAGTTAATATTTTTGGGCTTTTCTCTTGGATTAGAAGTTTGCCCTTCCCTGATATTAATATGTATATTTCTTCAGAAGATTTTTTATGCATGTGTCCTTTAGTCATGAAATATTCTTTGTTTATTTGTCCTGGATTTATTTTTGTTAGCCCTGTTTCAAATTTGTCGAAATCTTTTATAAAGACCTCATAAATAATTGGATTGTTTTTTATATTTATTGAATTTTTATAGGAATCTTTCATGTCTGTAAATTTTCTAGTTATCTTTTTATCAAATAAATTTTTTAAATTTTTTGTTAATACTTCTTCTTTCATTATTGTAAGGGGAGGGCTATGTATATAAGTTTAGGGGTTGCCTTCGTGTATTGGATAGGTATATTTTTAAAATGTTTTGACGAGGAAGTTATATGAAAAGAAAAAAAGTGGTGAGCATTGAGAGACCTATTCTTCCTGGGAAAATTCGAAGAAAAATTGCTAGGATTGACCATCCTATAGTTCAAAGAAAAATTAATGAAAGTTTAGACATCAGCGTTAAAGAGGGTTGCTTTGCTTCTATTCCGATAGGCATTGGATTGAATTACCTTTCACCTTTTGCGTTGGCCATGAAAGCTACTTCTAGTCAAATTGGTATCCTGTTTGCTATTATTAATTTATTACCTAGTCTTGTTCAATTAAGAGTTGCTAGTTGGATTTCTAAATTTTCTAGGAAAAGAATTCTTTTGAAAGTTGTTTTGATTAATTTTTTTATTTGGATACCCATTATCTTAACTGCTTATTTTTATTATCTTGGTTATCCGTATATGGTATGGGTTTTGATTTTTCTTGTGGCTCTACTTTATACTGCTAGTGCGATTAGTCATCCTGTTTGGTTTTCGTGGATGGGATCTTTAGTTCCAGAAAAAGAGAGAGGAAAATATTTTTCTAGGAGGAGTAGAGTTGTTGCTGTTTTTAGTATTTTAACTATGATTGCTGGAGCTACTATTCTTGATTATTCTAAAAAACTCGGAGCGGTTCATGGTAATATTTTGGGATATACTTTGTTTGGTTTTGGGATTCTGTTTTCTATTGCGGCAGTTGCTCGGTTTTGGACATTGACTTTACTTAGAAAGCAATATGAGCCAAAATTAATTGTTCGAAAAAAGGATTATTTTTCTTTTTGGGATTTTATGAGCAAAGGAAGAAATACTCCGTTTGGAAGGTTTGTTATTTACAGGGGGTTTTTTAGTTTTATTATTGGTATTGCTGGTCCTTTTTGGGTGGTTTATATTTTAAGAAATTTAGGTTTTTCTTATGTCTGGTATATGCTTATTCTTATTTCTGAAATTTTATTTCAAATGTTGTTTTTGCCTTTATTGGGGAAGATATCGGATAGATTTGGTAATGTTCGGTTAATCAAATTATCTACTTTGGTTATAGTATTTACTCCTGTTTTTTATATTATTACTTCTTTTATGAATTGGGATTTAGGAATACTTTTATTTTTAATTTTTCTGCCTGGAATTTTTAGTGGAATTGCCATTGCTGGATATAATTTAGCTGTTAATAATTATGTTTATGACGCTGTGAGGGCAGAAAAAAGAGAGCTTGGAATTTCTTATATGAATTTATTTGTTGGATTTGGAACATTTTTAGGAGCTATGTTTGGAACTTTCCTTGTGTGGCTTGATTTTAGTTTTATGGATCCTATTTTATTTGTGTTTATGGTTTCTGCCATAGGGAGATTGTTTATGGTAATCTTTGGAACAAAAAATTTAAGAGAAGTTAGAAATGTAAGAAAATTTTCTAGTAATTATTTAATTAGGGAATTCCAACCCGTCCAAGGTTTTATTCTGGAAATTCATAATTTAGAAAATGTAGCTAGTAAGGTTCAACATTATATTTAAACGTTGCCTCAGAGACGCTTCGCTTTTAGTTCGCTTCGCTTTAGAAGGGGAATGGGGTGCGGATTTTGTTTTGGGGATTTGTTAGTTTTATTCTGTCGAATATCTTGCAGTTTGCTGTGATGTGGATGTGTGGGTTTGGGTTTACGTTTATGTGTAAACGGAAAGTGGGGGGTGTTAGAGCTTCGGCTTCAGAGAAAAAATCTTCGGGATTTTTTCTTCAGAGGACTGCGGTCCTTCAGAGCGATGCGTTAGTTCGCCTTCGGCTTTTAGTTCGCTT
>JAHIEP010000005.1 GCA_018901375.1 Nanobdellota archaeon | reverse complement strand
AAGTTGGTAAGAAACCTTGGTTTCTTACAGGTTAAATCATATCCGTCCATTTTATTTCCTACACTCCTCCAAACAGGAAGTTGGTAAGAAACCTTGGTTTCTTACAGGTTAAATCATATCCATCCATTTTATAAATTAATCCAAACAATTTTTAAACCTTACTCTAAAATTTCTCAAGCAACACCAAACAATAAATACCCATAAATCATCAACACACTCAACAAAGAAGTTAATAATAAATACTTATACTGCCGAGTAATCAAAGGCAACAAATTAATAATAACTATCAAACCACCAATAATTATATTCGGAATCATTACAAAACTCCTCCCTCAACCATTTTTTTAATCAACTCCTACAACAATCCTATCGTCGCCAAAAAACCACCAAGCACCCAAAAATCAAACATAACAAAAACACCACCAGCTATAATCACAAGTCCAAATATCACATTAAATAAATCAACCTGAACATTTTTGTCCATACAAAATTAATCAATCCAAACTTTATATGTCTTCCGACAAAATTAAAAACCTTACAACACACAGAATCACATGAAATGCGAACTCTGCAATGAAGAAATCAAAACAACCTTCCTCGACAAACTAGACGGAACCCTAATCAAAACCAGCGAAGGCGAAACCTCAAAGAAACACTACATGCCCTTCCTGGACCTTGTCACCAGACGCTGCTCAACCTATCAAAAGGCCCACAAAGAAAAGTTAAAAGAAAAACTTTCTGAATAGAATAACCATCACAAAAGATTTAAACACAAGGAATTTACATAACATAAGAATGACAAACGAAAAAGACATAGGAAAAGTTGAATCTCTAGTTTGGATTAAAAAAGCTGAAAGCGATTTGAGAAAGGCAAAAATACTTTTTCAAGCAGAAGAATACGACGGTGCTTTATTCTACTCACAGCAAACTGCCGAAAAAGCACTCAAAGCAGTCCATATTTATTTAGGTTTAGGACTAATTAAAACCCATGAACTCGGTTCCCTATCACGAAGAATCAAAGCCCCAAAAAATATTCAAGAAAAGGGAATTTTACTAAATCCTTATGAAAGCTTCTCAAGATACCCAGACAAAAATGATGAAATCTTCGACAAAGAAAGTTCCATTGACGCTTTAAAATATTCACAGGAGGTACTGGAATGGTGCAAACAACAACTAAAAATTTAAAGATTATAAAAGACTATTTCAAGAAATTAAAAAAAATAAATGTTGAAAGAGTCATCTTTTTTGGAAGTCGGGCAAAAGGCAACTTTCACAATGACAGCGACTTTGATTTAATTATTGTTTCTAAAAAATTTGAAAACTTAAGACAAGACCATAGGGTTTTACTTAGCTACAAACTTTGGAAAAACGACTTTGCCCTAGAATTACTATGCTACACTCCCAAAGAATTCAAAGAAAGAAAAACCGGATTAAATATTGTAAGCGAAGCAATTAAAACCGGAATTGAAATAAAATAAGAAATCAAAACCAGCGACGGAGAAACCTCCAAAAAACACTTCATGCCATTCCTATGCCTTGTCACCAGACGCTACTCGACCTGTCAAAAAGAACATAAAGAAGATTTAAAAGAAACTATTTCTAAATTATAACAAGCCTTCGTAGCTCAGTCGATAGAGCGCAACACTCGTAATGTTGAGGTCGCGGGTTTGATTCCCGTCGAAGGCTTAGTGACCTCAATAAAAGTCCGTACTCGTCCGTGAAAGTCCGTGGCTAAAAATTCCCCCCCTAAATCCAAAAAATCCAAACTATCCGAGTAATCCGAGTTCCTATTCCCCCATTGCCTTCCTAAACTCATTGCCATTCCAGACCATTGCCTCACTAGAACCATTGCCTCATCAAATCTTCCGTCTCCTCAACAAATTCGCATTCGTAACCACAGTAATCGACGACAAAGCCATAGCCAACTCCGCAACAACCGGATTCAAAACCCCAGCCACCGCCAACGGAATCGCAACCACATTATAAAAAAACGCCCAAAACAAATTCTGCTTAATCTTCCTAAAAGTCGCATTCGACAAATTAATCGCCTCAAATTTTAGCCTTCTTTAATCTTAAAGAATTTAATACAACATTTAATGAGCTCGCAGCCATTGCTCCCGCACCAATCATTGGATGAAGTAATCCAAAAAACGCTGCAGGTATTGCCACTCCATTATAAAACCATGCCCAGAAATAATTTTGCTTTATTTTCTTAAAAGTTGCATTAGATAGTCTAATAGAACTAACCACAGCACTTAAATCCCCCCTAACAAGAGTTATATCTGCTGCTTCTATCGCAACATCCGTTCCAGTACCCATTGCAATTCCAACATTCGCCTGCTTTAATGCCGGAGCATCATTAATCCCGTCCCCCACCATTGCAACCATACCATATTTCTCTTGAAGCTTTTTAATTTCTTCAACCTTTCCTTCAGGGAGAACATCTGAAATAACATAATCCAAACCAATCTTTTTCGCAATCGCCTTCGCAGTTCTTTTATTATCTCCAGTTATCATTGCAGTTTTTATTCCCATTTCTTCAATATCTTTAATTGCCTTTTGAGAACTTTCCTTTAACGTATCTGCAACCGCGATTATCCCCATCACTTTTCCACCTATTGCAACAAACATTGCCGTCTTAGCTTCATCTTCTAATTTCTCTTGTGACCCTACAAACTTCCTGTAAGAAATTTTTCTCGCCTCAAGCAACTTACGATTTCCAACTACAACGTTTTTCCGATTTATAATCCCCTCAATTCCCATTCCAGATATCGCTTTAAATTTAGTTACATTTTTCAGAATAACTTTTTCAGACTTAGCCTTTTCAATAATTGCTGATGCAAGAGGATGTTCTGAAGAGTTTTCTAAACTAGAAGCATATAAAAGAATCTCATTTTCTTTCATAGAATCAAGCTCAACGATATCCGTAACCTCAGGCTTACCCTTTGTAATTGTTCCAGTTTTATCAAAAACAATAACCTTAACATCTTTCATTGTTTGTATGGCTTCTCCCTTTCTAATCAATATTCCTCTCTCTGCGCCCAGCCCTGATCCAACCATCAACGCAGTAGGAGTAGCCAAGCCCAATGCACAAGGACATGAAATAACAAGGACAGCAGTTGTCGCTAAAATTGCAAGAGTTAAAATTGGCGCGGTAGGATTTGACCAAGGCAAATTAAAAAATTGAATAATTGAAAGATGAAACTCTGGAAAAATAATCCATGAAAAAAATGCTCCAATTGCAAGCAAAATTATTGCAGGAACAAAATATCCAGTTATTCGGTCAGCAAATTCTTGTATTGGAACTTTACTACCCTGACACTCTTCAACTAATTTAATTATCTGATTAAGAAAAGTATCTTTACCAATTTTTGTTGCCTTTACCTTCAAGACACCGTTCTTATTAATCGTAGAACCAATAACCAAATCTCCTTTATGTTTTTCTACAGGAAATGATTCTCCCGTAGCCATGGATTCATCAATATTACTTTCGCCACTAATTATTATCCCATCAGTAGGAATCTTTTCCCCGGGCTTAATAATCATTACATCACCAATTCTCAGCTCTTCAATAGGAATTTCCTTCTCTTCTCCCTCAAAGATTATCCTTGCATTTTTGGCTCCCAATGAAAGCAATCGCTTAATTGCTTCAGATGCCCTCCCCCTAGCCCTTGCCTCTAAATATCTACCAACAAGATGAAGCGTAAGAATTGTAGTAGCCATTTCTATAAATGCCTGTACTGGAAACCAAAACGCGAGTAAACTCAACATATAAGGAACCAGAGAACCAAGAGTAACTAAAGTATCCATATTCGATCTTAGATGAATAGCAGATTTTATAGCGGACTTATGCGTTTCAAATCCCATAAAAAATATAATTGGAATCCCCAGAACAGCAATTATGAAAAGATAATAAGGAATCATAAACACAAACATATCAATCATCATCAAAACCATAATAATTGTAGTAAAGAATGTCGCAATCCACATTTTTCTTCCAGCTTCTTTCAAATGTCTTGCGTCACTATCTTCTACATTTTCTTTTCCTTTTACAACCTTGTATCCCTCTTTTTTTATAGCATCCACAATTTCCCCAAATGCAATTTCTGAAGAGCTATATATTATATTTGCCTTTGAAGTAGCAAAGTTAACACGAGCCTCTTTTATTCCCCTTAGTTTTTTGAGACTTTTTTCAATTTTATTGGAACAAGAAGTACATGTCATTCCAACAATTTTTAAATCAATCTGCACATTCTCCTCATTTATTGCCGTATAGTTCCCAATTTTTGAAACTGCATTAATTATTTCTTTATCAGAAAGACCATCCGAATCCACATATAATTTACTTAAAGGAAAATTAACTTTTACGCTTTTTATACCATGCATTTTTCCTAGATATCTTTCTATATTCTGTGCACATGAAACACAATGCATTCCCTCAATATTCATTGTTATTTTTTTCATTTT
>JAHIEP010000038.1 GCA_018901375.1 Nanobdellota archaeon | reverse complement strand
TCTTGTTTTTGTGTATCTCATGAATATCTATGAGTTTTTTGACAAAGATTTTCTTGATTTTTTTTGTTTCCCATGTTTTTTCGTCGAGTATTTCCTTGTTTGATTCCCAACCAATACCTATTTTCCAAAATAGTTTAGAAAGAGTTTCGAAGGATTCTTGTGTTTTTTCAAATATATAATGATTAAATTTTCTTTCATTTCCTATGCCGTACATTATGATTTTCCTCATTTTATACTTAGTATCTTTTCAATGTTTTTAGTTGTAATTAATTCTTTTTCTTTTTTTGAGATATCTAAAGAATCAATCATTCCGAGAGCTACCCTTGGGTCTCCAAAGGGGTAATCGCTTCCAAGAATAATTTTTTTTGCTCCAACCATTTCGTATATTTTTTTTAATATAATAGAATATTGGATTCCTGATGTTTCAAAATATACATTATTTGGAAATTTGTAATTATGTAGGTTGAAGAATGTTCTTGTTACAGAGCCCGAATGTATTGCGATTACTGGGACTTTTACTTGGTTTGCCAGATTTGCTATTTTTTCTAATGTTGAATATTCTTTGGCTTCGTTTGTGTGGATAAAAATTGGGAGTTTTGTTTTGTTCGTGAAGTCTATTATTCTTTTGTCGTCTATTGGGATTTGTCCTATGTCTGGATGGAATTTTATTGCTTTATATTTGTAATCTATTCTTTCTGGTAAATCAAAAACATTGAACCAGTATATTGGAATTAGGGATTGGTCTTTTTTTGATTCTTCTAGTACCGAGTTGTTGTCTGGAGTTGTATTATTTGAGAAGTTCTCTGGAAGTCCAATTGGTACTGCACAGTATTTTGTTATGTCTGTTTTTTTTAAGATGGATCTGTATTCTTTTTGATTTCCCCAGTTTTTTCCTTTAAAGGATAGTGGTCCTAGATGCATATGTGCGTCTATCATTTCTTCCAGTCTCCTTTTTCTGCGACGATTGAATCTCCCTCGACGAATGGTGCGTTTGCGAAAGTTATTTCTCTGAAGTCTGGGTCGGTTGTCCAGCCGTCGCCTTCTTCTCTTGTTCCTGATTCGTTTTCAAAGTGAGTTTCTTTGAATTTGATTTTTCCGAGTTTTGATGCGAATTCATTTAGGAGTTTTTTTGAATCTTGTGCGATTTGTTCTTTTTCTTTGGACGTGACTTCGTGCCAGCAAAAATTTCCAATTTTTGTGGTTGTCGGTTGTCGGTTGTCGGTTGTCGGTTTCATCTTTGTAGATAGATGGTTAGGTTTATAAGATTTGTTTATGTTTGGTTTTTATGGATGAATGTGTGTTTTGTAAGATTGTGGCGGGGGATATTGATGCTGATAAGATTTTGGAGAATGAGGATTTTATTGTGATTGGGGATGCGAAGCCTAAGGTTGAGGGGCATTCTTTGGTTATTCCGAAAGTTCATTGTGGGGGGTTTATGGATTTGTCGTCGGAGCTTTATGTGGGGTTGTTGTCGACGGTGTGTGAGGCAATTTTGAAGTTAGGGTGTAAGGATTTTAATTTGGTTGTGAATAATGGGAAAGTGGCTGGGCAGGTTGTTGGACATTTTCATTTGCATATTTTGCCTAGGGTTAAAGGGGATGGGTTTAGGGTTTTGGAATAGGTTTAAATATTTTGTTTTGTTTTGTTTTTTATGGAAGATAGGACTATAAGGATTTTGAATAGGGTCGCGGTTGTTCTTGGAGTTGTCACCATTGCTGTTTTGCTTGGAAGGATAGTTGGAATAGTTTTTGGTTTATGGTAGATTATGATTTTTTAAGTTAGCTGGGAAATGTAATTAATTTTTTAATATTGGTTGTCATGTTTGTTAGAAGTTATAATATGAATTATTTGAATTTGTTTGATATGATGTTTTCCGTCGTGGGCTTAATGGTTTCTTTGTTTATTTTTGTTTTGAGTCTGAAAGGTAAAGGAAGATTGTAAAATTATTTTTTCTTTTTTAGGATATCTACTTTAATGTGAATGTCTTTAAGTTGCTGATCTGAGATTGTGTTTGGTGCTTCGAGCATTAGGTCTCGGGCTTCTTTGTTTTTTGGGAATGCGATTGTTTCTCGGATTGAATCGGCACCGAGGATGATTTGGATGAGTCGGTCTAGTCCCCATGCGATTCCGCCGTGTGGTGGTGCTCCGAATTTTAGTGCGTCAAGTAAGAAGCCGAATTTCTCTCTTTGTTCTTCTTTTCCGATTCCTAGGACTTCGAAAACTTTTTCTTGGATGTCAGCTTCGTGGATTCTGATTGAGCCACCGCCGATTTCTGTTCCGTTGAGGACGATGTCGTATGCGATTGATTTTGCCGTCGCTGGATTTGTGTTGAATGATTTCATTTCTGGATGTGTGAATGGGTGGTGTGTCGCTATCATTTTTCCTTTTCCTTCGGATTTGTCGAATGCAGGGAAATCTGTTACCCAGCAGAATACATATTCCTTTGGATCGTTTTTATTTTTTCTTAAGTCTGGTCTGTCTGTTCTGTATTTTTTCATTGATTCGTCGTAAGAGATTCTTTGGAATGGTGTTTTGATGTCTACGTTTAGGATTTCTTTCCAGATTTTTTTTAGTATTTTTTCTGTTAGATTGATAATGTCGTCTTGGGTTATGAAAGACATTTCAATGTCGAGTTGTGTGAACTCGGGTTGTCGGTCGGATCTTAAATCTTCGTCTCGCATGCATTTTGCAATTTGGAAATATTTTTCGAAGCCGGCGACCATTAGAAGTTGTTTGAAAAGTTGAGGAGATTGTGGAAGGGCAAAGAATTTTCCTGGCTGTGTTCTCGACGGGACTACGTAATCTCGTGCTCCTTCTGGGGTTGATTTTGCTAGGATTGGCGTTTCGAATTCATTGAAGCCTTCTTTATATAATGTGTCTCGGATGATTCTGATTATTTTGCTTCTTAGGATTAGGTTGTTTTGCATTTCGGGTCTTCGGAGGTCTAGGTATCTGTATTTTAATCTGGTGTCTTCGTTGAGTTCTTTGTTGTCGATGTCGAAAGGTAAGGGTGGGCATTTTGTGTAGATTTCTATTTCGGATATTTTGATTTCTACATTTCCGGCTGGCGAATCTTTGTTCTCGGTTCCTGCTGGTCTCGGATTTACTTTTCCGACGATGGCTATACAAGATTCTTTAGAAAGTGATTTTGCTTTTTCGAAATTTTCATAATCTTTTGCTGTCGTGATTGTTTGAATGGTTCCGGTGATGTCTCGGATTTCTAGGAATATTAATTTGCCGTGTTCTCTAATTGTGTCGACCCAGCCTTTGATTTGGACTTGGGAATTTTCTTTTGAAGGTAAGTCTTTAATCATTGTTCTTTCCATATTGACTTATGTAAGTTTGGGTTTATAAGAATTGTGGGGCGTAAGGTTTAAGTAATTGTTTGGGTTTGTTTAGGGATGGAGAAAATTGAGATTGTGGTTTGGGTCATAGGATTGCTTACGATTTTGATGTTGATATTAAGAGTTGTTGGAATTTTATGAGATTTCGTTAGGTTGGGAAGAAAAGGGTTAAATAGTCTTGTGATTTGTGTTTGGTATGGATAAGATCGAGATTGTTTTATGGGGTTTGACGGTTTTGGCGATTTTAGTTTTGTTATTTAGAACTATTGGGATTATATGAAATATAAGTCGTTAGAGTTGTCTCCTCCTGTCTTGGGATTAGGGGCGGTTTTTTTTGTTGTCTTAAGGAATATTGATAGTGTGTGTTTAAATTTGATGGATATTAATATTTCAGTTGGGGTTTTGATATTATCTGTGATTATTCAAATGTATAATTATCATAGGTAATTTTATAAATGGGTTATCGGTTATTTTTTTATGGATGCGGATAGTTTGGAGAGTGCGATTAATTCGGCGAAGAGTTCTGGTGGTGGTGAGTCTGACAAAGTTTTCATGAGTCGGGAGGAGGAGATTGGTTTTCATAAAGGGGCTTTGAATACTTTGGTTGCTGAGCGGGGCGAGTTGGTGAAGATGGTTGGAAATGTTGAGGCGATTATGCAGGCGCACATTAAGAGGCTGGGGGAATTAGGTGTTAGTCTTTAGGCGTTAGCTGTTAGAGGTAGTTTTATAAATTATATTCTTGTTTAATTATTATGAAAAAGAATTTTTGGGTTGCTGCGGTTTCTGGTGGTGTTGGTGCTGGGTTTGGTGCGGCTTCGGGTTCAAGTAGTATGTTTATTGTCGTCGCTGTTGGGGTTGTGATTGCATTGTTGGTGGCTTGGGGAATTGGTGGGATTTTGAAGTAAGATTTTTTCGCTTTAAATAGTTCGCTGTTACGGCATACCCTAAAAGGCAAATAAAAAAATAAAAATTAGCTAGATGTAAATCTAGTTTCTAGATGCTTGAAAACAATCTCGGCATCTTACTGGCTTGTCGCCCGTAGGCTTGAATGGGACTTCGCATTGTTTTCCGCAATCAGAGCAAGTTGCTTTGTGCATTTCTCTTGGTCTGTCGTTGCCGAATCTGTTTCCGCCGCCGCTGTTACCGAATCTTCGATTGTTGCCGCCGTCTCTGCCGCCAAAACTTCTTTGGGGTTTGTTCTTTCTAAAGCAATCTTGGCATCTAACTGGTTTGCCTTCTGTAGGCTTGAAAGGAACTTCGCATTCGTTCCCACAGTCAGAGCATTTTGCTTTGTGCATTTCTCGATCTTCCATATATTTTTCCTCCGTGTACTTGACATAAGTTGTCTTATGCTTTATTTTTGGAAGAAATGAGGGTATTTAGAGCTATGGGAAGCTAGAAAATAGGGAATAGGGATTAGGGAATAGGTATTAGGTGTTAGTTGGTAGTTTGTAGTTGGTAGTGGCTCGCTGTGCACGATTGGGGATATTTTTAAATATGGGGAAGTATTGTTGTTTTGATGGGAAAAGCTAAAGGGGCTGATGCTGATGAGCTAGTTGGGGGTTATACTGGAATTGAGAGAGCTCTTCGTTCGAAAGATGTTAAGGCGGCGATTCGTGCTGGGAGGATTGCATCTGTTCGTGCTAGGGAGTTGGGGGATTTTCGTACTTATCATGATTTAAGGCTGACAACGA
>JAHIEP010000037.1 GCA_018901375.1 Nanobdellota archaeon | reverse complement strand
GTGATTTTTTATGAACGGACTTACATAGACTTTGACGGACTTGAACGGACTTTTTTTGGTTGGTGTTTTGGGATATAAATATTTAAGTAGGGAAATTGTATTTGGTTTTTATGAAGTTTGGATATGTTGTGGTTTTTTTGTTGGGGCTGGTTTTGGGATTTGGGGTTTCGTTTTTGGGGTCTGGTTCTATTAGTGGGTTTGTGGTTGCTGATGTTGGGGCGCCGTCGGATTGGGTTGCGGATGAGGATATTGTTGTTTTTGATGATAGGGTTGTTTTGATGATTGAGAATGCGACGCTGTCGAGTTATTCTGGAAGTGGGAGTATGAAGCCGTTTTTTGATGAGGGGGCGAATGGGATTCGGGTTGTGCCTTTTAATTCTGAAGAGATTAATGTTGGGGATATTGTTTCGTTTAGGGTCGGTGGGAGATTGGTTGTGCATCGGGTTGTTGAGAAGGGTGTTGACAGCGAGGGTGTTTATTTTGTTGTGCAGGGAGATAGGAATTTAATTAATGACGGAAAGGTTCGGTTTGAGGAGATTGAGTTTGTTACTGTCGGGGTGGTTTTCTAGAGCCTTCGGCTTTAGAGCTTCGGCTTTAGATGACTGATGTCCTTTAGAATTAGAAAAGTAATTTCCAGAGTAGTAGTGCGGCGAAGATTCCGGTTGTTATGTAGGGCATTGCTGGGTAGGCTTTTCCTTTTTGGGAGAATAGGAATATCGACGATAAACCGGCTAGGGCTCCGAAGATTACGAAGAGGGCTGGGATTATTCCGAAGGTTCGCATGAAGACGCCGGCTGTGATGATTGGGAAGATTACGTCGCCGCCGCCGAGGATTGCGAGGTTGATTTTGAATTTTTTGCTTTTTATTTTGTTTGGCATTTTTTTGTTTTTGTATTTTTGTTTGATTTTTCTGATTTGATTTTCTACTTTTTTCGAGACTGAGGGGAGTAGGAAGCCGCCGAATATTTTTAGTTCTTCCATTTGGAATTTTGCCATTTTTTGCATGATGCCTGATCGCCAGACTGCCCATGCGTCATAGAGTGAGATTAGGATTAGGAGGGCGATGATTGATTTCCATGTTAGGATTGGGACGAAGACGGCGGCGATGCCTGGGTAGATTAGGAGTTCGGTTAGGTTGTGGACGTACATGTTTGGGCGGAATATTTTTATGAGGGCTAGAGGGATTGCGACAGCGAGGGCGATGATTGAGATAGTAGTAATAGTGTAATAGTGTAATAGTGTAATGGTATAAGTGTATTTTAGGATTGCGTAAATTGAGATGGACAGTGCGAGAGTTACTACGAGGAAGAACCAGAGACGGATTACCATTTTCCATTTGTATTTCATTAGGAGGAGGATTAGTGCGAAGGCTAGTGCGAAAGAGAAGACGATTGATAGGAAGGTTGGTGTTGGTTCGTCTTGATTGGTTTGAAGTCCGAAGGGGAGTTCGTTTCCTGGAGCTTGAGTTTGTTCTCCGGTTGTTGGGTCGATGATTGTTTGAGGGGTGTAGGCGTTGATGACGAAGAGTCCGATGAATTGTGTGACTAGGAACATTCCGAGAAGGATTAGGGTTATAGTTAGTTTGTGTTTCATTTGTAAGAAACCACCCAGTAGGTGGTTTTGGTAAACCAAGGTTTCTTACCAACTTCCTGTTGATATTGCTTGGTTTTGTTTCTTTTTAATTTTATTAGGATGGTTCCTTATATAAGTTTATCTTAGGCGGATTGTTTCGAGATTTTTTGGGACGATGGTTTCGGTTCGTTGTTGTTTGTAGATGCTGGATGCTAGGTCGAGGCATCGGGATTGTTCGCCGTGGTTGATGATTACTTTTCTTGGTTTTGGATTTATGTTGTTCATGAAGGCCATTAGTTCGTTTCGCGAGGAGTGTCCGGAGAATCCTTCGATTGAGAGGATTTTTAATCTGATTGGGACGGTTTCTGTTCTTCCGTTGACGTCGAATTTTGCTTCTTGTAGTCCTTCTTTGAGTTGTCGGCCTAGACCATTTGGTGGCTGGTAACATGAGAGGCAGAGTCCGTTGTTGGGTGAGTCTGCGAATTCTCGGAGATATTCTACTGAGGCGCCTCCGACGAGCATTCCTGATGTTGCTAGGATTATACAGGGTCCGCCTTCGATGATTTGTTTTCGCTCTTGAGCTGAGCCGACTTGAGTGAATATTTCTGATGTGAATGGGTTGTTGTCAGCGAAGATGTTTGCTCTTAGAGCGTTGGATAAGAAATCTGGATAAGCGGTGTGGATTGCGTTGATGTCCCAAATCATACCGTCGATATAGACGGGGACTTTTGGAATTTTTCCGGAACGCATTGCGTCTTCTAGGATTAACATTTTTTCTTGGGCGTGCCCGGTTCCTAATTCGGGGAGTAAAACTTTTCCTCCTTTTTGGATTATTTCTTTTACGAATTCTAATAATTCTTCTTCGGATTCTTTTCGTGGAGGATAGTTGTTGTCTTTGCCTCCGTAGGTTGCTTCGAGTTGAAGAGTTTCTAATCTTGGGAAGTAAGTTGTTGCGGCTTCTAGTGCTCGGGTTTTTCCGAATTTGATGTCGCCGGAGTAGACGTAGTTATGGAGTCCGTTGCCGATGTTGAAGTGAATCATTGAGGAGCCGAGGGTGTGGCCGGCGTTGTAGAGAGTGATTCGGATGTCGGGTGTGATGTCGGTTACTTCTTGGTAGCTTAGGGCGATTGAATGTTTGACCATGTTTCTGATGTCGGTTGATTTGAAGAGTGGTGTGGCTGCTTGTTTGTATGCGACGCCGATGAAGTCGAGAGCCATTAGGGCTGCGATGTCTCGGGTTGGGGCTGTCATGTAGACTGGTCCTTTGTATCCCATCTTGTAAAGGTAGGGGATTAGTCCGGAATGGTCAAGGTGTGCGTGTGAAAGGATTATAGCGTCGAGTGTGGAGATGTCTAGTTCTGGGGCTTCGAGGTAGGGATATTTGTCTTTGTCCTGGGAAGATACATCTACTCCGCAGTCTATTAGGACTCTTGATATTGGAGTTTGCATAAGGAAGCAGCTTCGTCCGACTTGTCGTCCGCCTCCGAGTGCTGTGAGTCTGACCCATTCTTCCATTTTGTCTGGGTTCCATTCTTTGTATATTTTTTCTCCGATGCTGTTTAGGAATTTTTTTCTGTAGGAGTTGTCTTGGTAGAGGACTTCTCGGATTTTTTCTGTGATTTTTGATTTTATTGCTGGAGCTCGTTGAACTTGTGGTTTCCAGAAGGTTTGGATTTTTATCTCTCTTAATAATTGTCCGCCTTTTCCGATTGCTAGTCCGGGTCTTTGGGTTTCTATTATTACTGTGCTTCGTTGTGGGTCGAATATGATTTGTGATAGTTCGGCTTCGTTTGGGATTATTTCTCGGATTTTTTTCTCGGTTTCTTCTTGTGACATTAGAATTGATTTGTCCGCTCGGAGTTCGATTCTTTTTTTGATTGTGTTTACGACTTCTTTGATTTCGGGGTCGCCGTTTTTGAAGAAGGCTGTGTCTGAAGTGTAGACGACTATGTTTGCACCTTCAAATATTGTAGAAGTTACGACACCTCGCGGTAATTGCTCTTCAATTGTTTTTAGAATGTCCATGTAAGAAACCAAGGTTTCTTACCAACTTCCTGCATTGGTAATAGAATACCTTTAATATATTTATTTGTCATTTTGAATTTTCTCTTTTTTAATTGTGTTCTGTGTAAACTTTTTCGAGTTTTTGTTTCGAAACGTGTTTGATACCGTCTTTTGTAATTGTGAAAACGTCGATTCCGTGACCGGATGCTGTGTCTCGTTCGGACGATGCTTTGATTGCTCCGATTGCGAGTTCTATTCCTTCTTCGATTGTTAAGTTTTCTTTGAAAGTTCTTTCGAGCATTCCTAAGATGTAGGGCATTCCCGAGGAGAAATTTGCGTCGAAGTCTTCAACTCTCATTACGGAGCCTGCTGGTTCAACTGAGTAAAGTTCTGCTTCGTTGTTTTCGTTTAGGCCACCGACCATTAATCCTGCCATGAAGGGAATCATCGAGGGTTGTCGGATGTTTCGGTAGGAAGTCATTGCTATCATGTTTGCGGCTTCTTTGATTGTTGGTCTTTTTTTGTCTTTGAGTTCTTTGAGTTTAAGTTGGGCTGTGATTAGTTTTTTTGCTAGGTCTATGTCGGAGGAGGTTCCGGTTCCTGATATTACTAAGTAGTCGTTTAGTTGGCAGACTTTTTGTTTATTTTTGTTCATGACGATTTGGCCGCCGGCTGTGGTTTTTCGGTCTCCTGCCATGACTATGCCGTCTTTGCATACTATTCCTACTAGGGAAGTACCTGTTGTCAAAATATTTTTTTTCAAATCTGCATCCATTTTAGAATCTTGAGATTGCTCTCTAGAATTTATAATAGTTTTAGGATTGTTTGGTTTTTAAGTTTTTTGGTTTTGGGTTGTGCGTGGGAATGCTTAAATAGGTTGGTTTCTAGGGGGATTTATGGAATATGAACAGATGTTGGAGGAGGCGTATGAGAATGTTAAGGTTACGGCTGAGTGTGAGAGGTTTGAGATATTGAACGTTGCGGGACATCATGAAGGGACGCGGACGGTGATTTCGAATTTTGTGCGTGTTGTTCAGTGTATTCGTAGGAATCCTGAGCATTTGATGAAATTTTTAACGAAGGAGTTAGCTAGTCAGGGAGAGATTAAGGGAGATAGGCTGATTTTGTCGCGGAAGTTGGCTAGTAAGGATGTTAATGATAAAATTAGAAAGTATGTTGAGCGGTTTGTGTTGTGTGCTAAGTGTAAGAAGCCGGATACTGAACTGAGTGATGAGGATGGGAAATTGTATTTGAGATGTATGGCTTGCGGGGGGAAAATTCAAATCCATAGGATTTGAACTAGGTGTTAGGTATTAGATGTTAGGGGTTAGGTGGGGTTATGTTCGATGGGAACTAAATCAAGAAGGAGGAAAAATGGCAATTGAAGGAAGATGCGTGGTAATTAAAGATTACCGAGGTATTAGATGTAAGGTGTTAGGTGTTAGGAGACTTGGCTATTTGGTAAGAATTAAATATAATGGAGGTATAAAATGGCAATTGAAGGAAGATGTGCGGTAATTAAAGATTACCGAGGTATTAGATGTAAGGTGTTAGGTGTTAGGAGACTTGGCTATTTGGTAAGAATTAAATATAATGGAGGTATAAAATGGCAATTGAAGGAAGATGTGCGGTAATTAAAGATTACCGAGGTAT